>NZ_JASKYR010000587.1:0-4234 GCF_041028215.1 Streptomyces flavofungini | reverse complement strand
GGGCGGTCCGGGGCGGCGCCCCGGCATCGGGAGCGGTGGTCACACGGGTCTCCGGGGACGGGAGGGATCGGACAAGCGGGTTCGCTCAGGCGCTGAGCGCTGGGCACCCGAGGTGAGGCGTCAGCGGCGACAGAGCGCGTCGTCGACGCTCCACGGCGTGGCCGCGAAGAGCGCGAGAGCGAGCTGACGAGCGGGTCCGAACATGCGCACCACCATAGGCATCCGCCAGGGATGGCGAAAAGGCGTCTCACATAGAGAACATGTAGAGGGCACGTGGCTGAGATGCCGGGATGTGATTCCGGAGGCCGGGATGCCGGGAGGCCCGGTCAGCGCGTGGGTTCCGGCAGCGCGAGCGGAACGTAGCGGCGGGCGCGGCCGTCGGGGTCCAGGAGCCAGCCCATGCGTTTCGGGGTGTGCAGGGCGATGGCGCGGTCGTGGACCTGGAGGTGGGGGAACCGTTCGGTGAGGAGCGTCTCGAACGGGCTGATGCCGTTGAGGTCGTGGAGCCAGGCCATGACAAGGAGGTTGTGGGGGCCGCTGACGGAGATGGCCAGGCGCACCTGGTCCAGCCGGGCCAGCGCGGCACCGGTGTGTTCGAGGTGCTGGTGGGGTACGGCGGCGCGATAGAGGACCACGGTGCGGTAACCGGCCAGCTGATGCGCCAGGTCGCAGCGCAGAGTGATCTTCTGTTCGCGGAGCATCCGCAGCAGACGGCGCCGGGCGGTGTACTCGCTGACGCCGATGGCGGCGCCGAGGTCCTTGTAGCTCATGCGGCCGTCGTTGCCGAGCGCGGCGCGCAGGGATTGGTCATGCGGTGTGCGTCGCGTATGCACATGAGTGCTGTACGTGAACCGGGTGGTGGTGCCGCTTTCCGGCAGCAGGGCGCGGCTGACGGAAGGGATGGCGTGGGTGCGCCAGTCGCCGCCCTCACTGAAGACGGTGAGGCCCAGGCGGGTCTGCGTGGAGCGCACACCGCGCAGGCCGCCGACGGTGCCGTGCACGGCCCTGCCCAGGGAGTGCAGGTCGGCGGCGGTGACGGCGAGCAGCAGGTCGAAGTCGCCCGCCATCTCCTCGACGCTGATGACCCAGGGGAGCTGCGTCAGCGCGTGGCTGACGGCGTCGAACTGCCGGGGGCTGCATCGCACCTCGACGAAGGCGACGGTGGCGGCGTCGGGCCGCTCATAGGCGGTGACCCAGGCCAGTCCCTCCGAGCGCAGCCGTTCCCACCGCCGGGAGGCAGTCGTCGCGTCGATGTCCAGGGCCCTGCCGAGCTGGGTCCAGGAGGCACGGGGTGCGGATTGCAGCGCGTCCACCAGCGCCAGGTCCAGTTCCGAGAATTCGCTGTCACTATCCGGTGTGAATCCGCGTGACGCGCTGCTTTCCTGCAATTTCCCGGCCTTTCTGCTGGTGAGTCGCACGATGTGAGGGTTCCCCCGCCAGGGTCGAGTATCGGCCACTGCAGGAAGGAGTGCTGATGCTCGCACCACGTTCCCGTGCCGGACGAACCGCACCGCTGAGCGGCCCGGCCCGTACCACCGTGATCTTGCTGTTCGGCGCCTGGTTCATCGACTACGCCGACCGGCTCGTGATCAATCTGGTGCTGCCGGAGATCGGTGACGAGTTCGATCTCAGCCACAGCCAGCAGGGCCTGGTCGTGTCCGTGTTCTTCGTGGCCTACGCCGCCTGCCAGATCCCCGGCGGCGTCCTCGCCGACCGGCTGGGTGGCCGCCGGATGGCGCTGTGGGCGCTCGCCGCCTGGACCGTGTTCACCGTCCTGACCGGTCTCGCCTGGTCGTTCGGGGCGCTCCTGGTGATGCGGGTGCTGTTCGGTCTCGCGCAGGGTGTGTTCCCGCCCGCCGCCACCAAGACCCTGGTGGAGCGGTCACAGCCGCAGGAGCGGATGCGGGCCAACGGTCTGATCCTCAGCTCCAACTCGCTCGCGGCCGTCTTCACGCCGCTGGCCGTGGCGCCGCTGGTCGCGGCCTTCGGCTGGCGCTCGGCCTACATCTCCGTCGCCGCGCTCGGCGTGTTCGTCTATACGGCGATGAAGCTGCGGCTGCCCGCCCCGCTCGCCGATCGGCGGGGGCCGCAGCCAGCCACGCCGAAGGGTCACACCGACACGAAGACCCTGCTCAAGTGGGGGATGCTGTGGCGGTTCGCCGCGATGATGTTCGGCTACAGCCTCATCATCTGGGGGCTCAGCTCCTGGGCCCCCACCTACCTCCACGACGAGCGCGACCTCGACCTCTCCTCGGCGGGCGCCCTGATGGCGATCCCCGCCCTGGCGGCGGCGCTCGCGACGGTGCTCGGCGGCGGCCTCGTGGACAAGCTGGGCGGCCGGCACCGCAGAATCGTGGTTCCCGCGATGTCGGTGGCCGCCCTGACCCTCCCGGTCATGGCCTACGCGTCGAGCATCGCCCTGTTCGTCGCGCTCAGCACGGTCGCGGTCTTCGCCGCGGCGCTCTGCTACATGCCGATCATGGCCGTGCCGATCCGCGGTCTCGCGGCCCAGCACATCGGGGTGGCCAGCGGAATCCTGGTGTTCGGCGGGCAGTTGGCGGGCGTCCTCGCCCCCACGGTGATGGGTGTGATCGCCGACGTCTTCTCCTTCCAGGCGGCCTTCGCCTTCCTCTCGCTCGGGGCGGTGCTCACCGGAGTCATGGCCTGGCTGACCCCGCAGGACACCGCCACCTTCCTCGCCTCGGCGGACGTAACCGTTCGCACCGCGGCACACGCCACCGTTCCCACGACGGAAAAGGAACTCTCATGAAGTCCCCCGAACGACAGCGAGCATGGCGGCCCCGCTCGACCGGCGCGTGTACGGAGGGTGGGGCATGAGTGAATTGATCATCCACGACGCCGCCCTGCTCGATCTGGAGTCGGGCGAGCTCATCAGCGGCTCATCGGTGCGCGTCTCGGGCGACCGGATCGTGGAGGTCGCGCCCGGGGGCCGGATCACCGGTGACGCCCCGAGGCTGGACGCGGCGGGCCGGACCCTGATGCCGGGCCTCATCGACGCCCACGTGCACGCCGCCGTCGCCACGCTCGACATGCCCGCGATGAAGCGGCGGCCCGCCTCGCACATCGGCATCGAGGCGGCCTCGCTGCTCGAAGGAATGCTGCGCCGGGGGTTCACGACGGTCCGTGACGCGGGCGGGCTCGACCGGGGTGTCACGGACGCGCTGGACGCGGGCCTTGTCACGGGGCCCCGGGTGTTCCGCTCGGGCCGGGTGATCAGCCAGACCGGCGGGCACGGGGACTTCGAGCCCGCCGCCGACGATCCGCGGCTGTGCGCCTGCCACATCCACAGCAACTGGTTCGCCCATGTCGCCGACGGCCCCGACGCCGTGCGCCGCGCGGTGCGCGAGGAGCTGAAGAACGGCGCCCACCAGATCAAGGTCATGGCCGGTGGCGGGGTCTCCTCGCCGACCGACCCCATCGACATGGTGCAGTACACCGCCGAGGAGATCCGGGCCGCCGTGACCGAGGCCGAGGCCCGGCACACCTACGTCCTCGCCCATGCCTTCACCCCGCAGGCCATCATCCAGGCGGCGACAGCGGGGGTGCGCTCCATCGAGCACGGCAACCTGATGGACGCCGAGGCCGCGGCGGTGATGGCCGAGCACGGGACGTACCTCGTGCCCACGCTGGTCACCCTTGAGCAACTCGCGGAGGTCGGGCGGCGGTGGCGCTACCCGCAGGCGAGCATCGACAAGGTCCAGCACGTGCTCAGCGAGGGCGCCAAGGCCATACAGCTCGCCCTCGACGCCGGGGTACGGGTGGGTTTCGGCAGCGACCTGCTGGGTGAGGCCCACCCGGCGCAGAGCCGGGAGCTGTGGCTCCGGGCGCGGGTGCAGTCACCGCTCGACGTGCTCAGGTCGGCCACCGTGGTCAACGCCGAGCTGATGAACCGCTCCGGCGAGTTGGGCGTCGTGGCCCCCGGCGCGCTCGCCGATCTCCTTCTGGTGACCGGCAACCCGCTGGAGGACCTGTCGCCACTGGCCGACTCGGGCGCGGGCATCGACYTCGTCATGCGCGGCGGGGAGGTGGTGAGCAGCGAACTCCCGCGATGACGGCGGCCTCTCCGCACGCCCCCGCCCTACGCGTAGCGCGCTCACCACACCTTCGGCGCCCCGCGATCGCACCGGGCCCCGGCGGCACCCGGCGATCGCACCGGACCCCTGCGACCCCCGGCGATCGCACCGGACCCCTGCGGCGCCCCGCGATTCCAGCG
>NZ_JASKYR010000586.1:0-5452 GCF_041028215.1 Streptomyces flavofungini | reverse complement strand
GTAGGCCGCCGTGCGGACCGCGCCGGGGCGTTTGCCGAGGACTCTCGCCGCCGCCGGGCCGTCCAGGCCCACGACCACGCGCAGCAGGACCGCCTCCGCCTGGTCGCGGGGCAGCGTGGCGACCAGGGCGAGAACCTGTTCCGTCGAGACCGCCTCCAGGGCCGCCGCCGAGGTGCTGTGCGGGCCGGGAAGTTCGAGGAGGTCCTGTTCCAGGGCGACCGGGCGCGGCCGGGTCTTCTGGCGGCGCAGGTGGTCGAAGGCGCGGTGGCGGGCGATCGTCGCGGTCCAGCCCCGGAACCCCGCCCCGTCGCCACGGAACCGCCCGAGGTCCCTGGCGATCTCCAGCCACGCCTCGGCCGTGACGTCCTCCGCGTCCTCGCCGTCCGTGCCGACCAGGCCCCGCACATAACCGACCAGCCCCGGCTGGACGATGCGGTACGCGACCGCGAAAGCCGTCTCGTCGCCGTCCTGGGCCGCCGCGACGGCCCTGCCGAGCTCCTCGTCGTACGCCCGCGCGCGACGGGGCTCCCCACCCTGGCCCAACGCTCTCCCATCCGGCCGACCGGCACGCGCTGCCGCGCCCGTGCCTTCACGCTCACCAGCGCCAGTGAAGGTGGAAATGTCACAGGGGGACGCGGCTCACACCTCGAAGAGGCCGCCGCCGCCCCGGATGCGGGCGATGTCGAGGGTCAGGTCCGCCGCGGGGGCCTTCGCGGCGACCGGCTCGTCGTACGCCGACATGCGCATCCGCATGCTCCGGCCGCCCTCGTCCGTCCCCTCGAAGCCCAGGATGTACGGCTCGCCGGACGCGGCCACGTACACCGTTGTCTCCGTTGATTCCGATGCGGCCGGGGCCTCGTTCGTGTCCTTGTGTGCGCCGCCTGCCGTTTCCACCAGCGGCGTGACCCTCGTGCCGTAGCGCCGGGTCTCCGGGAGGGCCCTGATGACGTCGTCCGCGTCGGGGCCGCCGGTCAGCTTGCCGGTGAGTTCGTCGAGGTCGCACTTCATGCCCGGTACGGACGGGGCACCGGCCGCGCCCGCCGGGATCTTCAGGTACTTGCCGCGTGCGAGCGCCGTCCGTTCCCGCACGGTCGCGGCCGCCTCGGGGCTCCGCAGCTCCCCCATCTCCCGGATGGCGTCGAGCGAGGCGTCGGAGAACCGTACGTAGGTCGCGTCACCGGCGACCATGATGAGCTCGCCGCGCTGGCTGGGGCCCGCGTCGAAGGTGCCGGTGCAGTTGCTGTCGCGGTCCATGTGCAGCGTGACCTTCTGGTGGCCCTTCGGGGTCGACATGTCGATACCCATCCGCACGGTGTCCGCCGTGCGGAGCAGCTCCATGCCCCGCACCGCCAGTTCCCTGCCGCGCTTCTCGTCCGCCGAGGCGGCCGACGCCGTGGTGCCGGGCGCGGCCTCGTCGAACGTGCCGCCCGCGTACGTCACCCCGCCGCCCGCGCCGCACGCCGTGAGGGTGCCCGCCGCCACGCCGAGCACCGCCGCGAGCGCGAACGCCCGCGCCCSKCRCCMCCGTATCCCCCCCCCCCCCCCCCCCGCCGTTGCCCGACGCATCGGCGTGACCCGCTGTGCCACCTGATCCCCCGCCCGGGTCCCGGAGTCTCCGGGACCCCRCCCGGGTCGTGCGCCGCACAACTCTCAGCCGCGCCACTCCGGGCGCACGACTCTCACCTGGTCCAGCGTGGCGACGGGCCGCACTGTCACACCTGGGGCGTGCGGGATACGTCACGTGACGAATCACCCCGGCGAGCACAACCCTTTAGCCTCTCGATCAGTCGTACGGACTCGCTTGGTTACCTGGAATTCACTAAGGGGTGGGGCACTTGAGCCCGCGCAAACCGCGTGAAAAGGCGCGTACCACGCATGCGTACAGGCCGCAGAGCCTGAAGCGCAGGGCGTGGCTGACGATCGGTGCCGCCGTGCTCGGCGGCGCGGGTGCGGTCGGCGGGGGTGCGGTGACGGCTCCCGCCGCCTTCGCGGCCGAGGATGCGGCACCCGAGGCCACCGAGGGCGACTACAACGGGGACGGCATCGCCGATCTGATCGCCGCCACCCCGAAGGCGTCCAGCAGCCGTGGCCGCGTCACCGTCGTCCCCGGCGGCACCGGCGGGCCCGTGAGCGGCTCCAAGATCTCGCTGACGCAGACCAGCACCGGCGTTCCCGGTGTCTCCGAGGCGGGCGACGAGTGGGGCGCCTCGACCGCCTGGGGCGACATCAACGGCGACGGCGACGCGGACCTGATCATCGGTGCCCCCGGCGAGGACGACTCCTCGCACAAGGACCGCGGCGCGGTCACCATGCTCTACGGGCCCACCTTCAGGTCCGGCACGGACATGCAGCTCTCGGCCGACTTCCACTACCCGGGCGCCAGGTTCGGCTCGGCGGTCACCTCCGGTGACTTCAACGCCGACGGCAAGGACGACGTCTTCTCGGTGGCCACCGGCACGGGCGGCTCGTGGGCCGCGCGGCTCGACGCCGACCACGAGTCGGGCGGCAGCCTCACCTCGGGCGACACGGCCATCGCCTACCCCGACGCCGCCTCCGGCGACTTCAACAAGGACGGCTACGGCGATGTGGCGCTGACCTACCGCGACCAGGCGGGCAAGGGCAAGGTCGCCTGGTTCCGCGGCGGCCGGTCGGGGCTGAGCCGGGTCGGCGTGATCTCCGTGCCCGGCGGGCGCTCGGTCGCCGTGGGCGACGTCAACGGCAACGGCTACGACGACCTGGTCATCGGCCAGCCCTACACCGCCGAGTCCGGCGCGCACGCGGGCGGCCAGGTGACGGTGGTCCCCGGCACGTCGACGGGCTTCACCACGACGGGCATGAAGACGGTCCACCAGGCGACGTCCGGGGTGCCGGGCGCCGCCGAGGCCGGTGACGCGATGGGCTGGTCGGTCGCGGCGGGCGACTACAACGGCGACGGCTACGCGGACGTCCTGACGGGCGCCCCGTACGAGGACATCACCCGGGACGGCAAGGACCGCAAGGACGCGGGCACCTCGCTGCTCCTCAAGGGCTCCTCGTCCGGCCTCACCGGCAGCGGCGCGAAGGCGTTCTCGCAGGACGAGCCCGGTGTCCCCGGCTCCACGGAGACCGACGACCACCTCGGCTCCTCGGTCACCCTGGCGAACCTCTCCGGCAGCGGCCGCGCGGACCTCGCGATCGGCGTCGAGGGCGAGGACGCGACGGACGGCACGATCCTCCAGCTCGACAGCACCGGCTCCGGCGTGCCGGGGTCGAGCGGCGTCTACTACGGCCGCCCGCAGCTCGGCACCCCCGCGAAGGCCCGCCTCGGCCAGACGCTGGCGCCGTAGCGGCCCACGGCCCCCCAAGTCACCGCGTCACTGCGTCACGATGCCGAGCCGGTCGAGGAAGCGGAAGAAGAGTTCTTCCGCCGACGGCTCGGCATCGGCGTTCAGGACGTCAAGGAGCGGGGTCGCCCGTACCGTGCGGCCCGACTCCGCCGCCCAGGCGACCGCGCGCCGGGCGGCGTCGCGCGGTTCGAGGAAGTAGTCCTCCACGGTCAGGCCGCTGTCGGCGAGGTAACCGGCCATGGCGCCGCGGGCCAGGCACGTGCTCCACGCGCCGCTCTCCGGCGCGGCGGCCTCGATGACCACGCAGTCGCTGTTCATGACATAGCCGAAGAGGGCGGGCGCGCCGGTCTCCCGGGCGAGCGCGTTCATGTTCCCCACGTCGCGCCCGCCGTCGCCGCCCGGCACCTCCCAGACCTGCCAGCCGTCGGGCCGCCGCTCCAGGAGGCTCAGCTCGTCCCGCACCCCGGCCACCGCCGCGTACTCCCCGAGATCCCGCTCGCTCCTGCCCACGACGTAGTAGCCCCAGTAACCCATGCCGCGTCCCCCCGCAGTGCTCCATGCCGTTCCCGGCCGAATACACCACAAGGGTGCGTGATCTCGCTACCTGTCGGGTGAAAGCACCGGGCGGGCACCGGCGACAACCGGCCCCCGCGGGCGGCTACCGGACCCGGTCGGCGAGTGCGGTGAAGTCGCTCCAGGACAGCGCGGGTTTCCTGGGGTCCCACAGCTTCTGGACGGTCGCGGCGAGCGGCAGCCGGATGCCCTGGGCGACCTGGTCCTGGGTCTGGGCGTTCGCCAGATCGCACCAGACGGCGAAGGAGCCGCCGAGGATCTGGCCGTCGTACTTCTCGCTCACCGGGCTCGTGCCGCGGATCACCCGGGGGGTCCAGCTCTCGTATATCCGCTGACCGGTCGGATAGCGGAAGTCGTTGGGCTGGCCGAGCACGTAGTAGAGGTACTCGTCGTTGTAGTTGGTGAGCTTGCGGCCGTCCGCAAGATAGGCGGCGGGTTCGCGCGCGCCGATCTCCTTGCCGGTCCAGTACGCGACCTCCAGGTCGTCGGCCGCCCTGGCCCTGCCGCCGGGGAAGAAGCCGTCGTTCCAGGCCTTGGGCTTCTTGCCGAGCGGGCGCACGGCGTCGGCCCGGTCGTTGAGCCAGCCGGTCGTGAGGTCCTTGACGCTCGCGCCCGGCCCGTACCGCTTGCGGGCTGCCTCGGCGAGCTGGGGGAACGAGGCCGCGGGGTCCTTGACCGTCAGGGCCAGGTACTCGTCGGCGCCGAGGTGCCAGTAGGCGCCGGGGAAGAGCTTTCCGTACTCCTTGAGCAGGTCGTCGACGATCCGCGCGGCCTCCGGCTCCGCTATGTCGACGGCGCCCTTCGTGGCGGTGCCCCGGACGTCGCGGAGCTGGAGGGAGGGGTGGGCGCGGATGACCGCGCCGAGGTGTCCCGGCGAGTCGATCTCGGGCACGACGGTGATGTGCCTGCTCTCGGCCAGCTTCAGGATGCGCCGGACCTGGTCCTTGGAGAGATGGTCCTCGGAGACGATCTCGGGGTGCGAGTCCGAGGCGATACGGAAGGACTGGTCGTCGGAGAAGTGCAGGCCGAGCTGGTTGTACTTGAGGTCGCCGAGCTCGCGTATCCGGTCCTCGATCCACGAGGCGTCGAAGTGCTTGCGGGCGATGTCGAGCATGAAGCCGCGCTGCGGCTTCGCGGGCCGGTCGCGGACCACGCCCTCGGGGGCCCTCCGGCCGCCCTTCACCTCCTGCTTGAGGGTGCGGGTGCCGTAGAAGACGCCCGCCTGGTCGGGGGCGGTGATCCGGACCGTGCGGCCCTTGACCGACAGGGCGTACGACTCCGGGCCGCTGTCCGCGTCCTTGTCGAGCGCCAGTTCCACATCGCCCTCGCGGGGTTTTTCGTCCCCGGCGTACCGGAGCTTCAGCTCACCGGCGAGCAGGCGTCCCTCGTCCGCCAGGTCGCCGTCCCCGACGACGACGCGTCCTTCGCCCCCGGGGCGCCACCCCGGCCCCCGGGCCGCCTCGTGCTCCCGTACGGCGGGGATCGTGGCCGGAGCCTTCGAGAGCGCGTGGCTCTCGCTCTCGCCGGGCTTCGGGGTGGGGGCCGCCGCGGTC
>NZ_JASKYR010000585.1:0-4940 GCF_041028215.1 Streptomyces flavofungini | reverse complement strand
TCGTAGCGCGCCGCGTCGCCGTGCTGGCCCGGGAGCGCCAGGGTGGCCGCCGCCGAGTCGATGTGCAGCCGCGCGCCCTCGTGGACGGTGGCCTCGACGGTGAGGTGGTCGCCGCCGAGCGGTCCGCTCATCGCGCCCACCAGCGTGACCCGGGCCGCCGGACCGCTGGAGCGGGTGCGGCGCAGGGCCAGCGGGCCCTCGCCGTCGAGGACGGGCAGGGCGGTGCCGCCGCGGCCGTCGGCGCGCGCCTCGATCCGGGCGGTGGCCCGCAGCCCGGCGCCGCCGCCCGTTTCCGTACGGCCCCGTGGGGCGGTGGCGGTCCTCACGCCGACGCGGTCCACGCGGCGTACCGCTCGCGCACCCAGGCGGCGACCGGTCCGACGCCCTCCTCCGAACGCAGCGACTGGAACGCCACCGGCAGCTCCGCGCGCTGCGCCTTGGCGTCGGCGGCCATCGTGGCGAGGTCCGAGCCGACGTAAGGGGCGAGGTCGGTCTTGTTGATGACGAGCAGGTCGGCGGTGGTGACGCCGGGTCCGCCCTTGCGCGGGATGTCGTCGCCGCCCGCGACGTCGATGACGAAGATCTGCGCGTCGACGAGCCCCTTGGAGAAGGTGGCGGTGAGGTTGTCGCCACCGGACTCGACGAGGATCAGGTCCAGCGGCCCGACCTCGTCCTCCAGGTCCTCCACGGCCTCCAGGTTCGCCGAGATGTCGTCCCGGATCGCGGTGTGCGGGCAGGCTCCGGTCTCCACCGCGGTGATCCGCTCGGGCGGCAGCACGGCCTCGCGGAGCAGGAACTCGGCGTCCTCGCGGGTGTAGATGTCGTTGGTGACGACGGCGAGGGACAGCTCATCGCGCAAGGCCCGGCAGAGTGCGGCGACGGTGGCGGTCTTACCGGTCCCGACGGGTCCGCCGAGCCCGATGCGCAGGGCCCGTCGGCTCCCGTCGGGCCGCCGCGCGTCGGCGGAGACGGCGGCGGGACCGTCGTGGTCGTGGGAGTGGTCGAGGTGCATGGGCAGGTACTCCTGTGGTCGATGTGACTATTCGTGCGGCCTGCGGCGGCTTGTCGTGCGGGGTCACCCCCAGCCCGTCCGGCGATTGAGGACGAGGCCGTTCAGGCCGATACGGGGGCCCGGGG
Organism: Streptomyces flavofungini; assembly: GCF_041028215.1. Lineage (GTDB taxonomy): Bacteria > Actinomycetota > Actinomycetes > Streptomycetales > Streptomycetaceae > Streptomyces > Streptomyces flavofungini_B. Next base: position 3,803 of record NZ_JASKYR010000585.1, on the reverse strand, counting down.
GCGGAGCCCCCGGAGGACGGCCGCCCGGACATGCCGAGGCCCCCTAGGACGCGAACAACCGCACGGGCCACCCCGCATGGGCCTCGGCGCCAACCTCAAGCAGCGGAGCCGAAGCCGCGGGCAGCGCGTCGACCCCCTCGGCGAGAACCCGCCCGGCCGCCTCCGCCGCCCGCAGGGCGAGCAGATCGAGCTCGGGCGCGAGACGCGCGAGAACCCCCGTGGCGTCGAACGGGTCGAGACTCAGCAGCCGCACCGTCGCGGTCGCGGGCCCGCTGATCCCCTCGTACGCGGAGCAGTACGCCGCGTCCTCGGGGCCGAGTCCCGCCGCCCGCGCGGCGAGCCCGAGGACGACCGGCTGATGGGCTCCCTTGGGGAAACGCCGGGCCAGCGCGTCGAGTTCCGGATGCGGCCAGGTCGCCCGCGCCGCCCGCATGAGCTGCCGCCCGAGCCGCCGCGCGGCGCTCCGCAGCGCGGGTGAGGGCGTACGGGCGTCCGCCGCCGCGTCCAGGGCGACCGGATCGACGCCGAGCGCGGCGGCCGCCGCGAGGGAGGCCGACACCAGGCCGCTGGTGTGCAGCCGCCCCCGGCAGAAGTCCTCAAGGCTCGCGGCGCCGGTGATCCGGCCCGCCTTGACGGCCTCTTCGGCCCCGCCGGAGTGGGCATGCCCCCCGGCGGGAAAGCGGCCGTCGGCCAGGACGAGAAGTGCTGCGCGTGACATGTGATCGTCGCCTGTGTCCTTCGCCTGTGTCCGGCGGTCCGTCAGAAGAGGAAGTAGCGCTGGGCGAGCGGCAGTTCCATGGCGGGCGACGGCTCGACGAGTTCACCGTCGATGGTGACGGCGAAGCTGTCGGGGGCGACCTCGACCCGGGGCAGCGCGTCGTTCTCCCGCATGTCGGCCTTGGAGCGGCCCCGGGTGGAGCGGATCGCGGCGAACGGCTTGTCCAGGCCGAGGCGCTCCGGGAGCCCGTCGGCCAGGGCCGCCTGGGTCACGAAGTTGACCGAGTTGAGCCCGGGGGCGCGGCCATGGGCCCCGTACATACGGCGCGGCAGGACCGGCTGCGGGGTCGGGATCGAGGCGTTGGCGTCGCCCATCTGCGCGTACGCGATCTGCCCGCCCTTGAGGACGACCAGCGGCTTGACGCCGAAGAACGCCGGTTCCCACAGGACGAGGTCCGCGAGCTTGCCGGTCTCGACCGAGCCGATCTCATGGTCGATGCCCTGCGCGACGGCCGCGTTGATGGTGTATTTGGCGACATAGCGACGTGCGCGGCGGTTGTCGGCCCGGCTGTCCCCGGGCAGGAGGCCCCGGCGCCGCTTCATCACGTGCGCCGTCTGCCAGGTCCGCATGATGACCTCGCCGATGCGCCCCATGGCCTGCGAGTCGGAGGACATGATCGAGATGGCGCCGAGGTCATGGAGGATGTCCTCCGCCCCGATGGTGGTGGGCCGGATGCGCGACTCGGCGAAGGCGAGGTCCTCGGGGACGGCCGGGTTCAGGTGGTGACAGACCATCAGCATGTCGAGGTGCTCCTCGACGGTGTTGACGGTGTGCGGCCGGGTGGGGTTGGTGGAGCTCGGCAGCATGTTGGGCAGCGAGACCGCGGTGATCATGTCGGGGGCGTGGCCGCCGCCCGCGCCCTCGACGTGGAAGGCGTGCAGGGTGCGGCCCGCGACGGCGTCGAACGTGGCGTCGACGAAGCCCGCTTCGTTGAGGGTGTCGGTGTGGACGGCGAGCTGGGCGCCGGTCTCCTCGCAGACGTTGAGGCAGGCGTCGATGGTGGCGGGCGTCGCGCCCCAGTCCTCGTGGATCTTGAAGCTGACCGCACCGGCCCGCAGCTGGGCGTGCATCGACTCGGTGGAGACGGTGTTGCCCTTGCCGAGGAAGCCGATGTTGACGGGGCTGGACTCCAGGGCCGCGAACATGCGCGCCAGATGCCAGGCGCCCGGCGTGATCGTGGTCGCCTTGCTGCCCTCGGCGGGTCCGGTGCCGCCGCCGAAGAGCGTCGTGACGCCCGAGGCCAGCGCCTCGTCGACGATGGTCGGCGAGATGAAGTGGATATGGGTGTCGATACCGCCCGCGGTGAGGATCTTCCCGTTGCCCGAGAGGATCTCGGTCTCGGGGCCGATGACGAGGGCGGGGTCGACGCCGTCCATCGTGTCCGGGTTGCCGGACTTGCCGATTCCGGTGATACGGCCGTCGCGTATGCCCACGTCGGCCTTGACGATGCCCCAGTGGTCGATGATCACGACGCCGGTGATGACGGTGTCGGGGGCGCCCTCGGCACGGGTCGTACGGGACTGGCCCATCGACTCGCGGATGACCTTTCCGCCGCCGAACACCGACTCGTCGCCCGAGCGTCCGGGGCCGCCGGAGCGGTCCTCCTCGATCTCGATCAGGAGGTCGGTGTCGGCGAGCCGGATGCGGTCACCGGTCGTGGGGCCGAAGAGATCGGCGTAGGCGGCGCGGGAGAGTTCAGGCATCGAGGGCACCTCCGGTCTCGCCGCGCAGACCGGGCACGACACGCTTGCCCGCCAGCGGGACGAGTTCGACGTCGACGGGGATGCCGGGCTCGAAGCGCACGGCGGTGCCCGCGGCGATGTTGAGCCGCTTGCCGCGCGCGGCGCCGCGGTCGAAGTCCAGGCCCGGGTTGGCCTCGGCGAAGTGGTAGTGGGAGCCGACCTGAACGGGGCGGTCGGCCGCGTTGAGGACGGTGAGGCGGGTGACCTCGCGGCCCTCGTTGAAGAGGACGGGTCCGTCGGCGAAGAGGATCTCGCCGGGGACGAGTCCCTGTCCCGTGCCGGGCATGGCGGCATGCATGAGGCGCGGACTCCCGTCAGACGATCGGATCGTGGACGGTGACGAGCTTCGTGCCGTCCGGGAAGGTGGCCTCGACCTGGACGTCGTGGATCATCTCGGGGATGCCCGCCATGACGTCGTCCCGGGTGAGCACCCTGCGCCCCGACGACATCAGTTCGGAGACCGTGCGGCCGTCGCGGGCTCCCTCCAGGATGTGGGAGGTGATGAGGGCGATCGCCTCGGGGTGGTTGAGCAGCAGTCCCCGCGCCCTTCGCTTCTCGGCCACGTCCGCGGCCACATGGATGAGCAGTCTCTCCTGCTCGTGCGGGGTCAGTTGCACGATTCCCACCTCACGTCCCTCGCTCCGAACCGTGCGGGGTCCGGTCGCCGCACCACCGCGACGGATATAGATGTAACACACAGCGAAGGTGCGCGATCTTGCGCACCCCGGCTACGAAATCCCCTGGTGGCGTGGCACGCGAGAGTAGTTGGAAGGAGTTTCAACGAGGTTAACCAGCCATTGACCGATCCATGACCGTCAGCAGGGCTGCCCCATACTCATCAATGCGCGCAGCCCGTTCTGGAGTGCCTCGACGGGTACCTCGTCGAACAGCGCGTACTGCGCGGCGAAACCCTGCGCCGTGGCGATCATGGTCCGCGCCACGTGGTCGGCGGGGATGTCCGCGCGCATCATGCCCGCCTCCTGATAGCCCTCGACTATGGCGACCCAGGCCGCGCGCACCCGTGCGTACCCACCCCCCATCAGGGCCGAGAGCTCCTGGTCGCGGAGCGTCTCCGTCCAGACCTGGATCATCAGCCGGGGGAAGCACGACCTGGCGCCGTCGCCGTCGCSCATGCCGGGCCGCAGATCGAGGACCTCCGAGAGCACCCGGCCCACCAGGACGTCGGGCGGGGGCGGCGGGGTCTGCCGGGCGGCCGCCTCGAAGACGCCGCCGATCTCGGCCAGGACCTCGGAGACGATCGCGGCGATCAGCTCGTCCTTGCC
>NZ_JASKYR010000584.1:0-5095 GCF_041028215.1 Streptomyces flavofungini | reverse complement strand
CCAATGTTCGGTATATCGGACGTGGTTCGGTGCGATGGGCGTGCGGCGGCCAAGGTGGCGGGGCACGGACTTCAGGGAACCAGCAGCACCTTCCCCACCTTCGGGTCCCCGGAGCCGACCAGGGCGACGGCCTCCCCGAAGCGTTCGAGCGGCAGCTCGTGGGAGATCAGCGGGGCGGGGTCGATCAGCCCGAGCCCGAAGGCCCGCACCGCGTCCACCCAGGCGGCGGAGGGCGCCCCGAACACGGACCGCACCTGAAGCTGACTGAGCGAGAGGTGGACGGGATCGATGCCCACGGCACCCGCCGAGAACATCCCGGTGAGCACGGCCCGCCCGCCCCTGCGCGCGAGCAGGCAGGACGAGGCGGCGGTGGTCGGCGCCCCCGCGGTCTCGACGACCAGGTCGAAGGCGCCCCGGGCGGCACCGGCGCCGAAGACGCGGGCCTGCTCACCCCGGGCTGCCCGGGGGTCGACCACGACCAGCTCCGCGGGGCTCGACGCCGACAGGAGCTGCACGGCGAGCAGCCCGAGCGTCCCCGCGCCGACGACGGCGACGCGTTCCCCGGGCCGGGGCCGCCCCGCGCGGATGGCCGCGGCGATCACCGCCGCGGGTTCGATGAGGGCGGSSRACSSSWSGYCGKCGTCGKCGCGCARGGGATGCAGCAGCCGCGCGGGCACCAGGAGATGGTCGGCGAAGGCGCCCGGCTCGGTGAACCCGGTCTCCGCGTAACCGGCGCCGCACAGGCTGCTCTCCCCGCTCCGGCAGCGCTCGCACGCCCCGCAGGCCCGGAACCCCTCGGCGACGGTCCTGCGGCCGACGAGCGCGGGGTCGGCGCCGGGGCCGACCGCGGTCACGGTTCCGGACCACTCGTGGCCCGGGATCACCGGGTAGCGCACATAGGCGGCGTCGCGGCGGCCGTCGTACACCTCGCGGTCGCTCATGCAGATCCCGGCGGCGGCCACCTTGACGAGGACCTCGCCGGGGGCGGGCTCCGGGATGTCCCGGGTGACGAGGCGGTGGACGCCCGGCCGCTCGACGACGACCGCGCGGCTGCCGCCGGTCCGGGTGCCGCTCATCCCTCGGCCCCGCCCGGCGTCCGCTTCTCCCAGCCCTCGGCCCACAGGTCGAAGCGGGCGCGCTGCTGCGGGAACTCGGCCGCGGCGGCCACATCGAGCTCGACGCCGAGGCCGGGCGCGTGGGACAGCTCGAAGCAGCCGGTCTCCGGGTCGACCCGGGGTGCGCCCTTGACGACCTTCTTGATCTCCGCGTCGGCGAAGTCGTTGAAGTGTTCGAGGATCTTGAAGTTGGGCGCGGAGAAGCCGACTTGGAGCGAGGCCGCCGTCAGGACCGGGCCGCCCACGTTGTGCGGGGCGACCAGGACGTAGTGCGTCTCGGCGGTGGCCGCCAGCTTGCGGGTCTCCCAGATGCCGCCGATGTGGCCGACGTCGGGCTGGATGACGTCCACCGCCTGGCTCTCGAACAGCTCGCGGAACTCGATGCGGTCGTGGATGCGCTCACCCGTGGCCACCGGCATGTCCACCTTCGCGGCGACCTTCTGAAGGGCCTTGAGGTTCTCCGGGGGCACCGGCTCCTCCAGCCAGGCGGGACGGAACGGCGCGAGGTCGCGGGCGAGGCGTATCGCCGTGCTGGGCGCGAACCGGCCGTGCATCTCCAGCATCAGCTCGGCCTCGGGGCCGATCGCGTCCCGCACGGCCTCGATCAGCGAGACCGCGTAGCGGCTCTGCTCGTGGTCGAGTTCGTAGTGCCCGGTGCCGAAGGGGTCGATCTTCAGGGCGCGGTAGCCGCGCTCCATGACGCCCTTGGCCGCCTTGTGGTACGCCTCCGGGGTGCGCTCGGTGGTGTACCAGCCGTTGGCGTAGGCCTTGACGCGGTCGGTGACCTTGCCGCCGAGGAGCTGCCAGACGGGGACGCCGAGCGCCTTGCCCTTGATGTCCCAGCAGGCCATCTCGATGACCGCGATGCCCGACATCACGATCTCACCGGCCCGGCCGTAGTCGCCGTACTTCATCCTGCGGAACAGCTCCTCGGCCGCGAACGGGTCGGACCCCTTGATGTGGTTGGCCTCCGCCTCGCGGAGGTAGCCGATGAGCGCGTCGGTGTGCCCGAGCATGCGGGTCTCACCGATTCCGGTCAGGCCCTCGTCGGTGTGGACCTGGACATAGGTGAGGTTACGCCAGGGTGTTCCGACCACATGCGTGCTGATTCCCGTGATGCGCAAGGCAGTTGCCCCTTGACTTGTTCGGTATTTCGTCACACGTTCGAAATGTTGGCGTGACGGTAATCACGGTGGCCGGAACGTGTCAATGGGTAAGCTCCGCCTGTCTGTTCGTCATACCGATCAATGACCGAAGTTTCGGACGCGCTTCGGGCGCGCAAGGTGGGAGGCCACTTCATGGGACGACTCGTGCCCGCGGTGACCAGGTCGCTGGACATACTCGAACTCTTCCTGGAGGGCGACGGCACCCTGTCCGCTCCCGAGGTGACCCGCAGGCTCCAGCTCCCGCGCACCACCGTGCACGAGCTGCTCACCACGCTGGCCGCCCGCTCGTATCTGGTGCAGATCCCGGACCAGCCGGGCCGGTACCGCCTCGGGGTGCGCACCTACCAGCTCGGCAGCCGCTACGCCGAACAGCTCGATCTCGCGGCCGAGGGGCAGCAGGTGGCGCGCGAGGTCGCCGAGACCTGCGACGAGACCGTCCATGTCGCCGTCCTGGAGGACACGGACGTCATCTACATCGCCAAGGTCGACTCCACGCACGCCGTGCGCATGGTCTCCGCGGCGGGCCGCCGCCTCCCCGCGCACTGCACCTCGGTCGGCAAGATGCTGCTCGCCTCGCTGCCCGAGCCGGAGCTGCGCGCGCGGCTCGGCGGCCGGGAGCTCACCGCCATGACGCCGGACAGCATCACCGACCCCGAGGAGCTGCTCGGCGCGCTCGCCGCGATCCGCGAGCGGGGCGTCGCGGCCGAGCACCGCGAGTCCAACCCGGACGTGAGCTGTGTGGCGGCGCCGGTGCGGGACGGCGCCGGACAGGTCGTGGCGGCGCTCTCCGTCTCCGTGCCGATGATCCGCTGGAGCGAGGAGCGGGAGCGGGAACTCGCCGAACTGGCCGTCAAGGGCGCCGGCGACCTGTCGGTCCGCCTCGGCCACCGGCACGCGCGATGAGACCGGGGTACGAGGTCGCGGTGCGCGCGCGGGCGCGGCTCGGCGAGGGACCCACCTGGGACGCGGCCACCGGTCGTCTGATCTGGGTCGACATACTCGGCTCGCGCGTGCACACCTACCGCCCCGCGGACGGCCGCCGCACGGTCATGGCAACCGAGCAGCACGTCGGCGCCGCGAAGCCGCGCGCGGGCGGTGGCCTCGTGGTGAACCTCCGCGACGGCGTCGGGCTCTACGGACCCGGCGGCTCCGCCTTCTCCTGGCTGGTGCGCGACCCGGTGCCGGGGCGCCGGGGCAACGACGCGGCGGTGGCGCCGGACGGCGCGCTCTGGGCGGGCACCATGCGCTACGACGAGGCGCCGGGCGGCGGCGGCCTCACGCGCGTCGCCCCGGACGGGGCCGTCACCGGCCAGGGCGCCGCCCTCGGCGATGTGGCGGTCAGCAACGGCACCGCCTGGAGCCCCGACGGGCGGCTCATGTACTACGCCGACAGTCCCACGCGCCGTATCGACGTCCTCGACTTCGACGCCGCGCGCGTGAGCGCCCGGCGCCCGTTCGCGGTCATCGAGGAGGGCGCGGGCGACCCCGACGGACTCACCGTCGACGCGGACGGCTGTGTCTGGGTCGCGCTGTGGAACGGCGGGGCCGTCCGCAGGTACACCCCCGCGGGGCGGCTCGACCTGACCGTCGTACTGCCGGTGCCGCGCCCCACCGCCTGCGCCTTCGGCGGGCCCGGCCTGCGCGACCTCTACATCACCACGGCCCGCGCGGGGCAGGGGCGGCCGCATCCCCTCGCGGGGTCGGTGCTCGTGCTGCCCGACGCGGGCCAGGGACTGCCGGGAACGCCCTTCGCGGGCTGAGACCCAGGGGGAGCGCCCGCGTCAGCGCTTGAGCCCCCGCAGGTAGGTGGCGAACTTCTCCAGGCCGTCGATGTCGCGCGGCCCGCTGATGCCCTCGTTGTAGTCGAGGACGAAGAAGTTGTTCTTCCTGACCGCGGGCAGCTCCTTGGTGTGCGGGGACTTCCTCAGGAACTCGATCTTCTTCTTCGCGGGCTGGTCGCCGTAGTCGAAGATGATGATGACCTCGGGCTCGGCCTTGGTGACGGCCTCCCAGTTGACCTGGGTCCAGCGCTCGTCGAGCCCGTCGAAGATGTTCCTGCCGCCCGCGGTCTTGATGATGTCGTTGGGCGGGACCTGGCTGCCCGCCGTGAACGGCTGGTCGGTGCCGGAGTCGTAGAGGAACACCGGCACCGGGTCGCCGCCCTTCGGCGCCTTCTTCTCGACGGCCGCCACGCGCTTCTTCAGGCCGCCGACGACCTCGGCGGCCTTCTTCTCGACCCGGAAGATCTTGCCGAGCCGTTCGAGGTCGCTGTAGAGCGCGTTGAACGGGGTGACCTTCTGGGGGTGTCCCGGGTAGTTGAAGCAGCTCTCGGTGTGCATGAAGCTCTGGATGCCGAGCTTGTCCAGGATCTTCGGGGTGATGCCGCGCTGGTCGCTGAAGCCGGAGTTCCAGCCCGCGACGACGAAGTCGGACTTGGCCTCGACGACGAGCTCCTTGTTGAGCAGGTCGTCGCTGAGCATCTTCACCTTGGCGTACTCCGACGCCCAGGGCGACTCGCTCACCGGCGGATTGGCGGGCGGCATCACATAGCCCGCGACATGGTCGGTCAGGCCGAGGCTGAACAGCTTGTCGGCGCTGCCGCCCTCGTAGGCCACGGCACGCTTCGGCACGCGGTAGGAGACGGGCTCGCCGCATCTCTTGACGGTGACCTTCTCGGCGGCCCCGGCGTCGCCGCCCGAGTCGACCTCTGCGCCGCAGCCGCTCATGAGCAGCGTGGCCGCGAGCGCGGACCCCAGGGCGAGGGAGCGGATGTGGGACATGGGCAGGTGCAGCCTTTCGCAGGTGGTACGGGGG
>NZ_JASKYR010000583.1:0-5128 GCF_041028215.1 Streptomyces flavofungini | reverse complement strand
CCCGCGCCCCGCGACGCAACCGCGTCCCCCGACGCCGCGCCCCGTACCGCCGCCCCTGGCACCGCCGCTCCTCGCGAAACCGTCTCCGGGCCCCGGAAACCCGCACCACCGGCAGCCGCCGACACCGCGCTCCTCGCCGATCTGCGGTCCGCGCCGCCGAGGCCCATGCGGACGGCCACGCTCGTCTCCGTGCTTGCCACCGGCGTACTGAGCATGCTGCTCCTGGGGGACGGGCTCGCGGTCAATCTGCTGATCGTCGCCATCCCGGCCACGCTGGCCGCCTACTACGCCGCCGGGCCCACCGGACGCAGGCCACGCGCGTGGCCGCTGACATGGGCCGTCGGCGGACTCGCCCTGCTGATCGTGCCCGCCCTGCGCGACGCGGGCTGGCCGTCGTTCCTCGCGGTGGTGTCGTCGGTCGCGCTCGGCTCGTTCGCGCTGCACGGCTGCCGGACCTGGATCGGCGTGCTCCTGAGCCCGCTCGGCCTGTTCGAGGGGATCGGCAAGGGCCTCGGCTGGGGCTGGCGCGGGGCGCGCGAGCGGCTGGGCAGCGCGCGCGGCGCCGCGCCCGCGCTGCGGGCGGTCGCGGTGACCGCCGTGCTGCTCCTGGTCTTCGGGGCGCTGTTCGCCGGGGCGGACGCCGCCTTCGCCGGGCTGCTCGGCGATCTGATGCCCGACGCCTCCGTGGCCGAGGGGCCCTGGCGCGTCCTGCTCCTGCTCATCGGCGTGGTGGGCGCGCTCGCCGTGGCGCACACGGCGGCGTCCCCGGTCCGCTGGGACCGGCTCGTGGTGCACCCGGCGCGCCCGCGGGGCCGGGTGGAGTGGGCGTTGCCGCTCGTCGGTCTCAACGTCCTGTTCGCGGCGTTCAACGCCGTCCAGCTCGCCGTTCTCTTCGGCGGCTACGACGCCGTCCTCGACAAGACCGGACTTACCTACTCCGCCTACGCCCGGCAGGGCTTCTGGCAGCTTCTGCTCGCCACGGTCCTCACGCTGGTGGTCATCGTGTTCGCGCTGCGCTGGGCCCCGCGAGGCGGTGCCAAGGACCGCACGCTGGTGCGCTCGGTGCTCGGCGTGCTGTGCGCGCTCACCCTCGTCGTGGTGGCGTCCGCGGTGCGCAGGATGGACATGTACGTGGATGCGTACGGCCTGACCAGGCTGCGGATCTCGGTCGTCGGCGCGGAGCTGTGGCTCGGCGTGGTCATCCTGCTGATCATGGCCGCGGGTGTCTGGGGCGCCCGGTGGCTGCCGCGCGCCGTGGCCGCGAGCGCCGCCGCCGGTGTGCTGGCCTTCGGGCTGCTCTCGCCGGACGCGCTGATCGCGGAGCGCAATGTGCAGCGGTACGAGGAGACGGGCAAGTTCGACGCCGACTACGCGCGGCAGCTCTCGGCGGACGCGGTGCCCGCCCTCGACGAACTGCCCGAGCCGCAGCGCTCCTGTGCCCTCACGGACATCGCCGACGACCTCGGGGACGAGCGCCCGCCCTGGTACGCCTTGAGCCTGGGGGAGTCCCGCGCCCGGCGGATCATCGCGGACCGGCCCGCCTCGGTCGACCCCGGCGTCTGCGGCCGGACGCGGACAGACCCGCCGTCCACCCCGTACGACTACGACGCGGTCCCCTGACGCGGACGGCCCGCAGGACCGACGGTGCCGGACCGACCACCGGTTGGCGTGGTCGATCCGGCAGCGATGGGAGCGGTCCGGCACCGGTGGCAGCGGTCCGGCAGCGGCAGCGGCAGCGGCAGGGCGGCGGCGTGCGGGGCCGCCGCAGGGTCAGCCCGCCGCAAGGTCAGTCCGCCGCGGGGTCAGCCCGCCACCGGGCCCGCCGCGCTCGCGGTGCCGGCGAGCGCGTCCAGGTCGCTCTTGCGCACCCGGATCACCAGGATCGCGGTGACGAGGGCGAGCAGGGCCATGGCGACCGCCGGTATGAAGGCCGTGGAGATGCCCTGGGCGAGCACCTCGTGACTCCAGGGCGCGGGCAGTTCGTGCGTCTTGGCGAACTCCGCCTTCTGCTCCGGGGACGCGTGTGCCATGAAGTCCGCCACCTGGTCCTCGGCTTCGTTCCTGCTGGCCGTGCCGAAGACGGTGGTGAGGATGGAGAGGCCGAGCGAGCCGCCGATCTGCTGTGTGGCGTTGAGCAGGCCGGACGCGGCGCCCGCCTCGTGGGGGGCCACTCCGGAGACGGCGGTCAGTGTCAGGGTCACGAAGTTCAGGCCCATGCCGAAGCCGAAGAGCAGCATGGGTCCGAGCACTCCGCCCACGTACGAACTGTCGGGGCTGAGCAGCGTCTGCCAGGCGAGTCCGAGGGCGACGATGGTCGAGCCCGCCACCATGAAGGGCTTGGGTCCGAGCACCGGCAGGAACCTCTGGGAGAGACCCGCGCCGACTGCGATCACCACCGTGACGGGCAGGAAGGCGAGACCCGCCTCGATCGGGCTGTAGTTCAGTACGTTCTGCACGAACAGGACGATGAAGAAGAACATCCCGAACATCGCCGCCGCGAGGCTGAGCATGATCACGTACGTGCCCGAGCGGTTGCGGTCGGCGAACATGCGCAGCGGCGTGATCGGTTCCCTGGCGCGGCTCTCGATCAGCGCGAAGGAGCCGAGCAGTACGACCGCCGCCGCGAACGAGCCCAGGGTGAGGCCGTCGCGCCAGCCTTCCTCGGCGGCGCGGATGAAGCCGTAGACGAGCGAGGCCATACCGGCCGTGGAGGTGAGCGCGCCGGGCAGGTCGAAGCGGCCGGGGTGACGCTCGGACTCGTTGATGTAGAGCGGCGTGAGGGCGGCGATCAGCAGGCCGATGGGTACGTTCACGAACAGCACCCAGCGCCAGTCGAGCCACTCGGTGAGCATGCCGCCCGCGAGCAGCCCGATCGCGCCACCACCTGCGGATACGGCGGCGAAAACGCCGAAGGCGCGGTTCCGCTCTGGCCCTTCGGGGAAGGTCGTCGTGATGAGGGCGAGCGAGGTGGGCGAGGCTATCGCGCCGCCTACGCCCTGAAGGGCCCGCGCGGCGAGGAGTTGCCAGGGTTCCTGCGCGAAACCGCCGAGCAGCGAGGCGGCCGTGAAGAGGAGGATGCCGGTCATGAAGACGCGACGGCGTCCCAGGATGTCCCCGGCGCGGCCACCGAGCAGGAGGAGGCCGCCGAACGTGAGGGTGTACGCGCTGACGACCCACGTCAGGTCGGTCGTCGAGAAGTTGAGGGCCCCCTGGATGTGCGGCAGCGCGATGTTCACAATCGTCGCGTCCAGGACCACCATGAGTTGGCAGGCCGCGATGACGGTGAGGGCGATGCCGGGGTGCCCCTCCCGGCGTGCTTTCTCCGGCTTCTTGCCTTGCGTCAGTTGAGAGGTAGTCACCATGATCCCCCGCAAGTGCCTTAGTGAACGGTGCCGTTCACTGTTCCGGAAGAAGGTAGTGACTCTCCTACAGTGAACGCAAGCGTTCACTGCTCCCAATTGCCCTGAACCGCAGGCCCGTTCGCACGACGGAAAGAAGACACATGGCTACTTCGCGCTGGACCGCCGTCCCCGCTCGGACGGCTTCCCCACGGCGCCGGGGGCCCGTCCTTGAGCAGGCGATCCTCGACGCCGCCCTGGAGCAGCTCAGCACGGTCGGCTGGGGCGGCCTGACGATGGAGGGCGTGGCCACGGCCGCGCAGACCGGCAAGGCGGCGGTCTACCGCCGCTGGCCGTCCAAGGAGGACCTGGTCGTGCACGCGCTGCGGGCCGGTCTGCCCCGCCTCGACAGCGTTCCCGAGCTCGGCAGCGTCCGGGACGATCTCCTTGAGCTGTGCCGTCGGACACGGGAGGCGATGTTCTCGCGCCCCGGGTTCGCGCTGCGCGCGGTCCTTCACGAATGCGATACGGCAACGGCCGAACGCTTCCACGACGTGATCTTCGAGGGTGTCGTGAATCCGACCGTGCAGTTGATCAAGGAGGTCATACGGCGTGGCATCGAGCGCGGAGAGGTGCGTTCCGGCGGCGCGGGCGACTATGTCTGCGACGTGATCCCGGCCATGCTGATGTACCGCTCCAAGGTGTGCGGCAGCGAATGGACGGACCAGGAGTTCGAGTCGCTGATCGACGAGGTCATGGTGCCGATGCTGCGCCGCTGAGTCACGGGGTGCGGGGTCCGCACGGGCCGTCGGCGGGCTTCGGGCCGGTGCCGGGTGTCGCGGGCGGCCCCGGGCGGCGTACGCTGTCTGGCGCCATGCCGTACGAAGCACCCACCCACACCGTCGAGCGCTCCCTGCGCGCCACCACCGGAGCGAAGATCGTCGCCGGTGTCGACGAAGTCGGGCGCGGAGCGTGGGCAGGTCCGGTCACCGTCTGCGCGGCGGTCACGGGACTGCGCAGGCCGCCCGAGGGCCTCACCGACTCCAAGCTGATCACTCCCAAGCGGCGCAGCGCGCTCGCCCTGGAGCTGGAGAGCTGGGTCACGGCGCATGCCCTCGGCCACGCCTCGCACGAGGAGATCGACGAGATGGGGATGACGGCGGCGCTTCGGCTCGCCGCGGTGCGCGCCCTGGAGGGGCTGCCGGTCCGTCCGGACGCGGTCATCCTCGACGGCAAGCACGACTACCTCGGAACTCCTTGGCGGGTCCGTACGGTGATCAAGGGGGACCAGTCCTGTGTGGCCGTCGCCGCGGCTTCGGTGATCGCCAAGGTCCGGCGCGACAAAATGATGGCCGAACTGGGCATCGAACATGCAGACTTCGGTTTCGCGGCCAATGCCGGCTATCCCTCGCCGGTGCACAAGGCCGCGCTGGCGGAGCGGGGGCCCACCCCGTACCACCGGCTCACGTGGGCGTATCTTGATGCGCTGCCCCAGTGGCGGCACCTCAAGAAGGCCCGCAGCTGGGCGGAGGGAAATGTTCCGGAAATCGAGGGTCAGCTCGGCTTTGAGTTCTGACGCTTTTCCGGCGCTTCCGGCCGCACATTTGTGCCACCCGCCGACGCGAGTCGCATCGGCGTTTGATAGACAACACTTCATGCCTCTCCTTCCCGAGGAGCCTCAGATTCACGAGAGTGCCCAGGGTCCCCGCGCCACGCCGGCCAGCGGCCGCACCGCGCCGACCCCCCGCCCCGTACCCGGTCCGCGTCCCGTGGCGCCGCCGCGCCCCGGC
>NZ_JASKYR010000582.1:0-5557 GCF_041028215.1 Streptomyces flavofungini | reverse complement strand
GGGTCGCGGGGTCGCCCGACGGGTCGAGGGCGGGCACCACGATGTGCGCCGTCATCACCGAGTCGACGCCCGCGGCGATCGCGGCACGGAAGGGCGGCGCGTCGTAGGTGTCCCACTCCTCGCGGGTGTGGTGGATGTGCGGCAGCTCCGTGTGGCTGTCGTCCATGGTGTCGCCGTGCCCGGGGAAGTGCTTGGCCGCGGTCGTGACGCCCCCGCTCCGGTAGCCCTCGATCTGCGCCGTCACGAGGGCGGCGACCGCGTCCGGGTCGGAGCCGAAGGAGCGCACGCCGATGACCGGGTTGGCCGGGTCGACGTTCACGTCCGCGTCCGGGGCGTGGTTCTGGCGGATGCCGAGGGCGCGCAGCTCCGTGCCCGCGATCCGGGCGGCCTCGCGGGCGTGCTCCGGCGAGCCGGACGCGCCGAGCGCCATCGCGCCGGGCAGGAGCGTCGCCGGGGCGCCGACGCGGGCCACCGCGCCGTGCTCCTGGTCCACCGAGATCAGTACGGGGATGCCGGAGGGGAGCGCCTCGGCCGCCGCCCGCTGGATGCCCCGGGAGAGGGCGGCGATCTGGTGCGGGTCGCGGGTGTTGTGGGCCCAGCCGAAGTAGATGACGCCGCCGAGGTGGTAGCGGGCGATCAGCCCGGCCGCGTCGTCGACGCCGAGTTCCGCGCGGTTGATGTCGATGTCCCGCTGGTCGGGTGCGGTGGCCGTGTGCCCGTACACGTGCATCACGAAGAGCTGGCCGACCTTCTCCTCCAGGCTCATCTTGGCGATGAGGGTGCGGAGGGTGTGGTCGTCGGGCTGCGGCACGGGCGCTCCTGCGGGCCGGAGGAAACTTTCAGGAGCTACGGATATCCCGAAGATTTCTGCCGGTCAAGGGCCGTGGGCCCCGGGGGGCCGCCACCGGCGCTGTGTGGAGGGGGGCGCACCGGTGACGGCGGGCTGCCGGCCGCAGGCGGCGGAGAGGGTGGTCAGCGTTCGCAGCCAGCAGCGATGCCGACACCGCCCTGCGGAGACTCACCGACAGCGTGCCGCTTGGACGATCGGGGGCGGGCCGGGGTTCCCGGTTTCCGCGAAGTGGTACGGGGGTTGTTCAGACGGGCCAGTGTGTCTGCAACGCCTGGACCGTGGCCGTGATCGCGGGGCGCCGGGACGCGCCGGTCCGCCAGAGCGCGTACAGCCGCCGCACCGGCAGCGGATCGAGGCTGACGGTGACCGCGTCCGGCGGCAGCGGCCCGCGGCCGAGGCGGGGGATCAGCGCGATGCCGAGCCCCGCGGCGACCAGCGCGACCAGCGTCGGATTCTCCTCCGCCATGTGCGCGATGTCGGGTTCGCAGCCCGCCTCCCGCAGCGTACGCACCAGCCACTCGTGGCAGACGAGCCCCGGCGGCTGCGTGATCCAGCGCTCGTCCCGCAGCTCCGCACGGCGTACGGAGGAACGCCCGGCGAGCCGGTGCCCGGCCGGGACGACGAGGTCGCAGAGGTCGTCCCCGATGACGGCCTGCTCCACTCCGGGCGGCGCGGGCAGCGGAGCGATGTCCCAGTCGTGGGCGACCGCCATATCGACCGCCCCCTTGGCCACCAGGTCGACGGAGAGATGCGGATCGACCTCCGTCATCCGGGCGTCCAGCGCCGGGTGCCGCCGCGCGAGACCGGCGAGGACCTGTGGCATGAGCCCCCGCGCGGCCGAGGCGAACGCGGCGATGGTGAGCCGCCCCGCGGGGACCCCGCGCCGCTCCTCCAGCTCGGTCTCGGCCCGCTCGACGAGGGCCATCAACTGCCCGGCCGTCTCCACGAGACGCAGGGCCTCCTCCGTGAGGGCGACGCCCCGGCCCCGGCGTTCGAGGAGCGTGGTGCGGGTCTCGCGCTCCAGCTTGGCTATCTGCTGGGAGACCGCCGACGGCGTGTACCCGAGCGCGGTGGCCGCCGCGCCCACCGTGCCGTGCACCGAGACGGCGTGCAGGGCGCGCAGCCTGGCGAGATCCAGCATGGGCCGACCGCTCCAATTCCTCGGGGATTCGTAAGCGTTGCTACATCCCATCATGCAGATATCCGTGCTGGTCCTACATGGTCGGGCCGGGTGATCCTCGACGCATGCGACCCGTTCATGTCTGTCTGGCCGTCCTCGTCGCCGCCGTATGGGGCGTCAAC
This sequence comes from Streptomyces flavofungini, assembly GCF_041028215.1. Classification (GTDB taxonomy): domain Bacteria; phylum Actinomycetota; class Actinomycetes; order Streptomycetales; family Streptomycetaceae; genus Streptomyces; species Streptomyces flavofungini_B. Next base: position 3,405 of record NZ_JASKYR010000582.1, on the reverse strand, counting down.
TTCGTCGTCATCGACGTGGGGCTCGACCACTTTCCGCCGCTCCTCTTCTCCGCCCTGCGCTTCCTCGTCGCCGCGCTGCCCGCCGTCTTCTTCGTGGGGCGGCCGAAGGTCGCGTGGAAGTGGATCGCCGGGGTCGGACTCGCGCTCGGGGTGGCCAAGTTCGGGCTGCTCTTCGTCGGCATGGACGCCGGGATGCCCGCCGGTCTCTCCTCCCTCGTCCTCCAGGTCCAGGCTGTCTTCACCGCCCTCTTCGCCGCCGTGGCGCTGAGCGAGCGGCCGGGGCGGGTGCGGGTGCTCGGCATGGTGATCGCCCTCGCCGGGATCGGCGTCGCGGCGGTCGACGAGGGCGCGGCGGGACCGCTCACCGCCTTCGCGCTCGTGGTCGGCGCCGCGGCCTGCTGGGGCGTGTCCAACGTGCTGACCCGCAAGGCCTCGCCGTCGGACTCGCTCAACTTCATGGTGTGGGTGAGCACCGTCCCCGTGCTCCCGCTGCTCGGCCTCTCCCTCCTCCTCGAAGGCCCCGGGCGGGACGCGGCGGCCCTGCGCTCCCTCGACTGGCAGGGCGCGGGCATCATCGTCTACGTCGCCTGGGTCACGACCGTCTTCGGCTTCGGCGCCTGGGGCTTCCTGCTGCGCCGCTACCCCGCCTCCACGGTCGCCCCTTTCTCGCTGCTCGTGCCGGTCTTCGGCGTGTCCTCCGCGGCGCTCGTCCTCGGCGAGCCGGTGAGCGGCCCGCGGTGGTGCGCGGCGGCGCTGCTCGTGGGCGGCGTGGCGCTCACCTCGTTCGGCAGGGGCGGCCGTGCTGTCAGGCCGAGCGGCTCAGCAGGCGTGACAGGTGGTCACGGCCCGGTCCCAGCAGACCCGGCAGCGGTGCCGCCGCCTCGTACCAGCGCTTCTCGTACTCCCAGCACAGCCAGCCTTCCCAGCCCTCCGAGCTGAGCAGCGCCACGATCTCGGCGAGCGGGAGCGCGCCCGCGCCGAGCGCCAGCGGGGTGGTGTCCTGTGCGGAGGCGATGTCCTTGACCTGGACGTAGCCGAGATAGGGGGCGAGGGCGGCGAAGCTGTCGGTGACCGGCTCGCCGCCGAGCCAGGTGTGCATGACGTCCCACAGGGCGCCGACCTGGCGGTGCCCGACCGTGCCGAGGACGCGCGTGGCGTCGGCTCCCGTGCGGTGCGAGTCGTGGGTCTCCAGGAGGATGCGGACACCGGCGTCGGCCGCGTGCCGCGCGGCGGTGCCGAGCCGCCGCGCGGCCGTCGCGTCCGCCTCCGGCGCGCTCTGCTCGCCGCCGCCGGGGAAGACGCGCACGAAGGGGGCGCCGAGGTCACGGGCGAGGTCGACCAGGGAACGGATCTCGTCCAGGACGGGCCCGTCGTCGCCGGGCGCGGCCACGCGCGCGTACCCGGCGACCGCCAGGATGTCCACCCCGGCGGCCTTGAAGTCGGCGGCGACGTCGGCCCGTTCGACGAGCCCGAGCCCCGGGTGCACCGGCTCCTCGGGGTGTGCGCGCAGCTCGACGCCCTGGTAGCCGTGGTCGGTGGCGAGCCGCAGGACGTCGGCGAGGGGCAGACCGGGCACGCCGAGGGTGGAGAAGGCGAATTTCATGGTCCCGACAGTAGGGGGCGCGGGGGTGCGGTCAACCCCGCCGCCACGCCCGTGTCAGGCGGTCCTGTCGTGCAGGGGGAGCCGCCAGTCCTGGCCGACGAGGTCGGCTCCATACGCGCGGTGCGGCTGCTGGCCGACGAGGACGAAGCCGTGCCGCTGGTAGATCGAGCGGGCGGCGGCGAGCACGTCGACGGTCCAGAGCACCAGCTCCCTGTACCCGACTTTGCGCGCGAACTCCACGCAGGCGCCGACCAGTTGGTCCCCGATGCCGAGGCCGCGCGCGTCCGGCTCCACGAGCAGGACGCGCAGCCGTGCCGTGCCCGGACTCTCGTCGCGCACGCACATCACACTCCCCACCGGGCGCCCGTCGAGGTCGGCGATCCACACCCGCTCCAGATGCGGGTCGTGGTCCTGGGCGAAATCCGCGACGATCCGGGCGACCAGGCCTTCGTAGTCGGTGTTCCAGCCGTACTCGGCGGCGTACAGCGCGGCGTTGCGCTGGACGATCCAGCCGAGGTCGCCCGCCTCCGGCTCGCGGAGCCGGACGCTGCGGCGTCGCCGGGCGGTGCCCCCGCCGTCGAGGATGCCCCTGACGGTGCGCAGGGCGGCCGTGAGGCGGGTCCTCTCGGCGGCGGGCACCTCCGCGACGAGCGCCCCCACCGCTTCCCGCGAGCGCTCTTCGAGCAGCTCGGCGGCGTCGCGCCCGCGCGCGGTCAGGGTGATCCGCTGCCGCCGTGGATCGGGCACGGACGGCGCCCGCTCCACCAGGCCGTCCCGCTCGAACCTGGCGAGCAGCCTGCTCAGGTACCCCGCGTCGAGCGAGAGCGCGACCCGCAGGTCGGCCGCGTCGGTGTGCGGCGCGTGCGCGAGTTCGTACAGGACGCGGGACTCGGTGAGGGTGTACGGGACGTACAGGTGGCGGCTGTAGTCGAGGGCGCCGATGAGGTTGGTGTAGAAGCGGTTGAACGCCCGCATCTCCTGGATGGGGGCGCTCGCCGTCGGCGGTGCCCCGGTCGTCCGCGGTGGTTTCGTCATGAGGATCACCCGACCTGGCGTTGACTGAGTCAACGGTACGCCGGTCTTCCGGGCGACGGAACCCCCTCGGCGGAGCCCCCGCCGCGGTCCCTCAGAGGAACGCCAGGCGCAGGCCCAGCGCCGCGAACGCCGCGGCGAAGGTGCGGCGCATCCAGCCGACGACGCGGGGGCGGGCGATGACGTGCCGTCGCATCGCCGCCGCGAAACGGCCGTACGCCAGGAAGACCACGAAGGTCATCAGCATGAAGTAGCCGCTCAGCTCCGTCATGCGCAGCAGCGCGTACGGCTCGTCGGTGCTCACGAACTGCGGCAGGAACGCGAAGAAGAACAGGGTCAGTTTCGGGTTGAGCACGTTGATCAGAACGGCCGTCAGGATCGTGCGGCCCGCCGAGCGCGGCTCGGACTCCCGCTCCGCGGTGAGCTCGCTCTTGTCCCGCAGGGTGCTCCACGCCATGTACAGCAGATAGGCGACGCCCAGGTACTTCAGGGTCTCGAAGGCGACCGCGCTGGCGTTGAGGAGCGCCGCGAGGCCCGTGATCGCGGCCACCATGTGCGGGACGACGCCCAGCGTGCACCCGACGGACGCGACCACCGCGGCCCGCGTGCCGTGCGACAGCCCCGCCGCGATCGTGAACAGCACCCCGGTGCCGGGCGTCACACAGACGACGAGGGAGGTGAGAAAGAATTCCATGCCTTGACCCTGTCGCCACAATGGCTCCATGAACAGGTCCAATGGATCACCCCTCGACAGGACCATAGATGGGGGC
>NZ_JASKYR010000581.1:0-4642 GCF_041028215.1 Streptomyces flavofungini | reverse complement strand
TACATGTAGTCGCGCTCCYCGTCGGTGACCATTTCCAGGGTCAGCTCGTCGTGGTTGCGCAGGAAGATGCCCCACTGGCAGCCCGCCGGGATAGCCGGGGTCTTGGCCAGGATCTCCGAGACGGGATAGCGCGATTCGCGGCGCACGGCCATGAAGATGCGCGGCATGACGGGGAAGTGGAACGCCATGTGGCATTCGTCGCCGCCGTTCTCGAACTCCCCGAAATAGTCCACCACGTCCTCGGGCCACTGATTGGCCTCCGCCAGGAGAACAGTGTCGGGGTAATGCGCGTCGATGACGGAACGGACGCGTTTCAGCATGGCGTGGGAGCGCGGCAGGTTCTCGCAGTTGGTGCCCTCCTCCGCGTAGAGGTAGGGCACGGCGTCCAGGCGGAAGCCGTCGATGCCGAGGTCGAGCCAGAACCGCAGGGCGGAGATGATCTCTTCCTGGACGGCCGGGTTCTCGTAGTTCAGGTCCSGCTGGTGGGAGAAGAAGCGGTGCCAGAAGTACTGCTTGCGGACCGGGTCGAAGGTCCAGTTGGAGGCCTCGGTGTCGACGAAGATGATGCGGGCGTCGCTGTACTGCTTGTCGTCGTCGGCCCAGACGTAGTAGTCGCCGTACGGCCCCTCGGGGTCGGTGCGGGAGGCCTGGAACCACGGGTGCTGGTCGCTGGTGTGGTTCATGACGAAGTCGATGATGACGCGCATCCCGCGCTGGTGCGCGCTGTCCACGAACTCCACGAAGTCGGCCAGGTCACCGAATTCCGGCAGCACCGCCGTGTAGTCCGAGACGTCGTAACCGCCGTCGCGTAACGGGGACTTGAAGAACGGCGGCAGCCACAGGCAGTCCACGCCGAGCCACTGGAGGTAGTCCAGCTTGGCGGTGATGCCCTTCAGGTCCCCGACGCCGTCGCCGTTGCTGTCCTGGAAGGAGCGGACGAGGACTTCGTAGAACACCGCCCGCTTGAACCAGTCGGGGTCGCGGTCCTTGCTCGGGGTGTCCTCGAACGTGTCCTGGACGGGCTCATTGAAGATCATGATGTGGGTGACCCTCCGATCAACGGTGAGGACGGTCGCAGGACGCGGAAGATGTGCGCGGGCGCGCGGCCCGGCTCCAGGCGCACATAGTTGGCCCTGCCCCAGTGGTAGGTCTCGCCGGTGAGCTCGTCGCGCACCGGCACTGTCTCGTGCCAGTCGAGGCCGAGTTCCGGCATGTCCAACGAGACCGTCGCCTCCTGGGTGTGGTGGGGGTCGAGGTTGGCGACCACCAGAACCGTGTTCGAACCGTGGGTGTCGGCGGCGGTTTTCGAGTAGGCGATCACTCCTTCCTTGTCCGTCGGGTGGAAGTGCAGGCCGCGCAGTCGCCGCAGTGCCGGGTTGGCGCGGCGGATGCGGTTCAGCGCGGTGATCAGGGGCGCGATGGTCTCGCCCCGGCGGGCCGCGCCCGCCCAGTCCCGTGGGCGCAGCTCGTACTTCTCGGAGTTCTCATACTCCTCGCTGCCCGCCCGTACGGCCGTGTTCTCGCACAGCTCGAATCCGCTGTAGACGCCCCACGTCGGCGAGAGCGTGGCGGCGAGCACGGCCCGCGTCTCGAAGGCGGGACGGCCGCCGTCCTGGAGGTAGGCGTGCAGGATGTCGGGGGTGTTCACGAAGAAGTTCGGCCGCAGGAAGTGCGCGGTCTCCTGCGACAGTTCGGTGAGGTACTCCGTGAGTTCTTCCTTGGAATTGCGCCAGGTGAAGTAGGTGTACGACTGCTGGAAGCCGACGGCCGCGAGGGTCTGCATCATCGCGGGACGGGTGAAGGCCTCGGCGAGAAAGATGACATCGGGATCGGTGCCGTTGACGCGGGCGATCACCTCCTCCCAGAACACCACCGGTTTCGTGTGCGGATTGTCGACGCGGAAGATCCGCACCCCGTGCCCCATCCAGAACCGCAGCAGCCGCTCGGTCTCCGCGATCAGTCCCGGCATGTCCTGCGTGAAGTCGATCGGGTAGATGTCCTGGTACTTCTTCGGCGGGTTCTCGGCGTAGGCGATGCTCCCGTCCGCCCGGTGGTGGAACCACTCCGGGTGCTTCTCCACCCACGGGTGGTCCGGCGAGCACTGGAGGGCGAAGTCCAGGGCGACTTCGAGGTCCAGCTCGCCCGCCCGGCGCACGAAGTCGGCGAAGTCCTCGATCGTGCCCAGGTCGGGGTGGACCGCGTCGTGGCCGCCCTCGGGGGAGCCGATCGCCCAGGGCACGCCGACGTCGTGCGGTCCGGGGGAGAGGGAGTTGTTCGGGCCCTTGCGGTAGGTGCTGCCGATCGGGTGGATGGGCGGCAGGTACACCACGTCGAAGCCCATCTCCGCGATGGCGGGGAGCCGTTCGGCGGCGGTGCGGAAGGTGCCGGAGACCGGGGGCGCGCCCTCGCGGAGGACCGCCCCTTCCGAGCGCGGGAAGAACTCGTACCAGGAGCCGTACAGGGCCCGGACGCGCTCCACGAGAAGCGGGAACTCCGGCGATCTGGTGGTGAGTTCGCGCAGTGGGTACCGGGCGAGCACCGCGTCCACCTCGGGGGTGAGGGCGGCGGCGAGGCGGGCCGCGGCCGGTCGGCCGGTGTCGCGCAGCGCGTCGGCGGCGGCCAGGATCAGCGGGCGCTCGGCGGCGGGGACGCCCTCGGCGGCGCGTTCGTGGAGCCGGGCGCCCTCCTCCAGGACCAGGGCGGTGTCGATGCCCGCCGGTATCTTGATCCGCGCGTGGTGCCGCCAGGTCGTGACCGGATCGCCCCACGCCTCCACCGCGTACGTCCAGCGGCCCTCGCTCACCGGCGTGACGTCCGCGCCCCACCGGTCGGTGCCGGGGGCCAGTTCACGCATCGGTGTCCAGGGGCCGGGGCGCCCCTCGGGATCGCGCAGGACGACATTGGCCGCGACCGCTTCGTGGCCTTCACGGAAGACCGTCGCGCTCACCTGGAACGTTTCTCCCGGTACGGCTTTCGCCGGTTTTCGGCCGCAGTGGACGGCGGGCCCGACGTCCAATACGGGAATGGTGGGCTGCGGGGTTGCGCCTAAAGGCATGTCTGACCGCTCCTGTCCGCGTGCACGGATACGGGGGTGGGGAGAGGTACCGCGGTGCTTCCGGCCGGTGTGAGCCGGAAGTGTGCCGGAGTGCGTACCGGAGGAGCCTTCCCATGCCCTTCGGGTGAACAATCCGGCGCTTTGTTAACTACTAGTGCGTAACGGCCCAGGCAAGACCAGCCTCATGGCGAAAGGCGCGGGTGGTCCGAAAATGCACTGTTTGGCAGGGCGGAATCCATACCTTTTGGTACGAGCCATTTGCATATGCGGTGGGTAAGTAGTGCGGCCAGAGCCTCGCCGACTGATCGCGGACGCCCGTGGAGGCTGCCCGATAGCCGGACTCGGCCGGGCTGATCCACTCAGTCCGGCCGCCGGACGGCCGCCGCAGGTATGGCCGAATCCCGACCCCCGCCTGTCAGGGCGCGTACCCCGACAGAATCCTGCCGTCCTGGGTGGCCGAGAACAGCGCCCCGCCCACATACAGCGGATCGCCGAGCGGTGACGCGGTGCCGTACTCGTCCTCGCCGTCGGGGCTCGGGATGTTCTTCCTGCGGTAGGAGTTGATGTCGTCGGCCGTGCTCCTGCCCCACATCTCGTACGCCCCGACGGCGAGCACCCGCTTGCCCGCGAGCCCCACGGCCGCCGTCTCCTGCGGGGCGCCGTAGCGCCACAGCCGCTTGCCGGTGCGCCAGTCGTAGGCGGCCAGGTGGTGGGTCACGGCGGCGTCGGCGTCCGGATCGCGGGTGGTGACGATCAATACGCCCGCGTCGCCGATCACGGGCGGCAGCGCCGGTTCGTCGCCGGGCGCCAGGGTGCGGCGCGGCCTCAGGGTGACGGGGTCGAGCTCCCGCACGCCGGAGGTGTCGTAGTCCCAGCACAGGAGCGCCGAGCGGTAGCTCTGGAGGCCGTGACAGGGCTGGTCGGGGGCCCTCCTCGTGAGGTGGCCGTCCTTGACGGACAGGGCCACCACTCCCTCGCCCTCCAGGGACGCGTACAGCCGGCCGCCCCTGACGAGCGTCGCGTCCCGCACCTTGCCCGGCAGCTTCGGCGACCTCCACAGCTCACGGCCGTCCACGGCGCGGCGGGCCCGCACGCGGGCGTCGCTCGGCCCCGATATCTCGTCGGAGGCGAAGAACTCCGCGGTGTAGACCACACCGTGGTCATACGTCAGGCCCATCATGGCGGTGTCCGCGGGCAGCGGCTTGCGCCAGCGTTCGGCGCCCGAGTCCAGGTCGACCGCGATCGTGCCGCGCTCGCTGGGCACGAAGACGAGGGTGCCGTCGGTCTCGGGCGGCAGCGCCTGGATGCCCTGGAGGGCGTCGGGACCGACGCGGAAGCCCGGTGACGTCCAGCGCCGCTCGCCGGTCGCCGCGTCCAGGGCCGTCGCCGACGCCCTGCCGTCGCGGCAGACCAGGAGGGACTTGGCGAGGACACAGCCATGGCCCCGGTCGTCCATACCCGAGGGGCGGCGCACGGTCCACGGCTTCCAGCCCGCCGGGCGGTCGGCCGCGCGGGTCCCGGCGCCGAACTCGCCCGTGCGGCCCGCGTTGCCGTACTGCGTGACGATCCCGGTCGCGCCCTTCGCCC
>NZ_JASKYR010000580.1:0-5271 GCF_041028215.1 Streptomyces flavofungini | reverse complement strand
CACGATCACCTCGCTCGTCGTCGGCATGCTCGCCGAACCGGCGCTCGCCGAGCTGCTCGCGGTGCCCTTCACCGCGATCGGCATCCCCGAGGGCGGTGTCGGCGGCGTCTCCGTGGTGGTCGGCATGCTGCTCGCGTCCGCCGTCCAGATGGTCGTCGGCGAGCTGGTCCCCAAGAACTGGGCGGTGTCGCGGCCGCTCCAGGTCGCCCGCTTCGTCGCGGGACCGCAGCACGCCTTCGCGCGGCTCCTGCGGCCCGTGATCGCCCTCCTGAACGCCGTGGCCAACCGCCTGGTGCGGCTGCTCGGCGTGGAGCCCGCCGAGGAGCTCGCCTCCGCACGCACCCCCGGCGAGCTGGTCTCCCTCGCCCGGCACTCGGCGCAGGCCGGGGCCCTTGAACAGGACACCGCCGACCTGTTCGTGCGCACCCTCTCGCTCGGCGGGCTGACCGCCCAGCACGTGATGACGCCGCGCGTGAAGGTCAGCGCGCTCCAGTCGTCGGCGACGGCCGAGGACGTGGTCAACCTGACCCGCGCCACCGGCCTGTCCCGCTTCCCCGTCTACCGCGAGCGGATCGACGAGGTCGTCGGCGTGGTGCATCTGAAGGACGCCCTCGCGGTGCCCGCGCACGAACGTCTCCGCACCCCCGTCGGCCGCATCGCGCAGACCCCGCTCCTGATCCCGGAGACACTGCCCGTCAAGCCCCTCCTGGAGCGGCTGCGCAGCGAGCAGCCCATGGCCGTGGTCGTCGACGAGTACGGCGGCACGGCGGGCGTGGTCACCCTGGAGGACATCGTCGAGGAGCTGGTCGGCGAGGTCCGCGACGAGCACGACCTGCACGACCTGCCCGAGCTCTGCGCGGCCCCGCCGGAGGACGGCAGGCCGAGCTGGGACGCCGACGGCGGCTGCCGCGTCGAACGGCTGCGGCGCATCGGTCTCGACGTGCCCGAGGGCCCGTACGAGACCGTGGCGGGCCTCGTCGCCGGTCTGCTCGGCCGCATCCCGGTCCCCGGTGACCGGGCGGAGCTGCCGGGCTGGCGGCTCTCGGTGCGCCAGGTGGGGCACTACCGCGCCGAGCGGGTCAGGATCGTCAGGGTGGCACAGGCCCCGGCCCCCGTAGCCGTGGAGGCACTCCGATGAGCCTGCTCCAGCTTCTCTTCGCCGTCCTGCTGGTGCTCGCCAACGGATTCTTCGTGGGCGCGGAGTTCGCCCTCGTCTCCGTACGCCGCAGCCAGATCGAGCCCCTTGAGTCCAAGCGGGCCAACCAGGTGCTCTACGGACTCGAACACCTGCCGCAGATGATGGCCGCCGCCCAGTTCGGCATCACCATCTGCTCGCTGACGCTCGGCGCGGTCGCCGAGCCCACCGTCGCGCACCTCCTGGAGCCGCTGTTCGAGGCGGCCCACCTGCCCGCGGGCATGATCCACCCCCTCGGCTACGTGATCGCGCTCGCGGTGGTGGTCTTCCTCCACCTCGTCATCGGCGAGATGGTCCCGAAGAACCTCGCGATGGCGGCCCCCGAGAAGACCGCGCTCTGGTTCAGCCCGGGGCTGGTCGCCTTCGCCCGCCTGTGCCGGCCGGTGACGGTGGCGCTCGGGGCGTGCGCGCGGGTCGTCCTGAGGCTGTTCGGGGTCGAGCCCAGGGACGAGGTGGAGGCCGTCTTCACCAGTGAGCAGCTCAACCGCCTGGTGGAGGACTCCGGCCAGGCCGGTCTGCTCGATCCCGAGGAGCAGGAGCGCCTGGAGGACGCCCTTGAGCTGGGCTCGCGCCCGGTGACGGACGTCCTGCTCGACCGGGCGTCCCTGGTGACGGTGGGCGCCTCCGTCACCCCCGGCGAGGTGATCGGGCTGACCGGACGCACCGGCTTCTCCCGCTTCCCCGTGCGCGCGGAGAACGGCGCCTTCATGGGCTACCTCCACGTCAAGGACGTCCTTGACCTGGAGGAGACCGACCGTGCCGTGCCGCAGCAGGTGTGGCGGGCGATGACCACCCTGCGGGCCGAGCTGCCGCTGGACGACGCCCTGACCGTGATGCGCCGCGCCGCGACGCACCTGGCCCAGGTCGCCGACGCGTCGGGCAGGGTGCTCGGCCTGGTCGCCCTGGAGGACGTCCTCGAACTCCTGGTCGGCGAGGTCCGCGACCCGGCCCACCGGGTGGCCGTGCCACGCCCCCAGGCCGAGACCGCGACCGAGCACGGGACCGAAGCCTCCGAGGCGCCCCGGGACGCCCCCGAGGACATGCCCGGGAGCCTGGACGGCGCCCTGGTGGGCTGACGAGGGGCGGGCGTGCCCGGGGTCTCAGATCCCGGGCGCGTCCTGCGGCCCGCGTCCGGAGAGGACCTCGCCGTAGGCCTGCATCAGATCCGGCAGCCGCAGCGTGGCGAGGTCGTCGCGGGACGGCTCGCCGGGATAGCCGGAGAGCCGCAGGTCGCGGTAGGCGCAGCTCTTCTCGTAGAGCGTGCGCAGGAACCGGCCGTTGCCCAGCTCGTCGATCCAGGTCTGGTCGACGACGTGCCCGCTGATGGAGCGCAGCTCCTCCAGCGCCTCCTCGTCCCACACGTCGCCGTTCTCGGCCGCGAGCACCTCGCCGATGGCGGTCAGCTCCAGCGGGCGGTACGAGGGGAAGTCGACGCGGGTCGTGAAGCGCGAGGAGAGACCGGGGTTGGCGGCGAGCAGCCGGTCCATGCCCTCGGGGTAGCCCGCGAGGATCACGACGAGGTGGTGGCGGTTGTCCTCGGCCCGCTTCAGCAGCACCTGGAGCGCCTCGTCGCCGTAGGCGTCGCCCTTGCCGTAGCCGGAGTTGGAGAGGGAGTACGCCTCGTCGACGAAGAGGACGCCGCCGATCGCGGAGTCGATCAGTTCATTGGCCTTGACCGCGGTCTGGCCCAGGTACTCGCCGACCAGGTCGGCGCGCTGGGCCTCCACCAGGTGGTCGCCGCCGAGCAGCCCCAGGGCGTAGAAGACCCGGCCGAGGATGCGGGCCACGGTGGTCTTGCCGGTGCCCGAGGGGCCGGAGAAGACGAAGTGTCGTTTCGGCGGCTGCACGGGCAGCCCCTGGGCAGCCCGCAGACGCGCCATGTTGAGCTGTGCGGAGAGTGCCTTGACCTGGCGCTTCACGGGCTCCAGGCCGACCATGCCCTCCAGCTCCGCGAGTGCCGCCTCCAGCAGGGCGGGGTCGGTGGAGCCCGGCGGGACCTGCGCGACGCCGCCCGGCTTGATGGGGACGATCGCCTTCTCGCGGACCGCGTCGGCGTCGGAGGGCCCGGCCGGAGAGCCGGGGCCGCCCACGGGTGGCTGCCCGCCGCCGGCCGGCGGAAGCTGGGAGTCGGTCACCTTCACGTCGCGGCCCTCGCTGCCGAACAGCGTGTCGATGCCGTCCGGCCCTTCGAGGACGTCCTGCCCCGCGCCCGCCAGGCTGATCGCGGCGGCGAGGTCGGCCGCCTCGTCGTATCCGTCGCCCTCGGCGATGGCGGCGAGCCGCGCCGAGGTGTCCATGAAGGAGGCGTCGACCCGGTGCACCGCGCGGTACAGCGGGAGCGCGGCGGCCGAACGTCCGGTGCCCTCGTGCGCCCGCGCCAGCCAGTACCGCAGCTCCTTGCGCTGGGGCTGTTCGCTGCGGCAGCGCATCAGGGCGGCGGAGAGCAGCGGCTCGGCCTGCCCGTACATCTCCAGGCGCACCCGGGCCATGCCGCCGAAGAGTCCGGCCTCGATGCCCAGCATCGGATCGTCGACCAGGGGGTCGGTGTGCCGCACGAGCTGGTCCCAGTCCTTGACGAGATAGGCGCGGCAGGCGTGCAGGAATCGGACCTGCGGGTCGGCGTCGACCGGCGGCAGTCCCGCGAGCGCCCGGTCGAGCTCGGGGACGTGGCGGCCGTCGAGCCAGTGCGAGGCGTGCGCGAGGAGCAGGTCGCGGGTGCTCTCCAGGACGGGCTGGACCCACCAGCCGAGCCAGTACCAGGAGTTGAGGGTGCGGGCGTGCCGGGTGCGCTGTTCTCCGAACCGCTCGCGGTACTGGAACATGCGCAGCAGTGCCGTCGTCGTGTCGATGCGCAGCGCGTGCAGCCCGAGCCAGCCGTCGGCCATCCCGGGATCCATCCGGACCGCGGAGCGGAACTCCTCCTCCGCCTGTGGATAGGCGCCCATCGTGTAGGCGTCGACGCCCCTCAGCCAGGCGAGGTCGGCCGGGGCGGGTGTGCCCACCGCGTCGAAGTCCATCACGTCCCCCACATACCTGCCCCCGTGTGCGAACCGCCGGACCGGTGCCCGTCGGCCACTTCGTCGAACCGCCGTGCTGTGGACGGGAGTTGTCTCGGTGCACAGAGCATCCGTCCGGAAAGGCGCACCGAAGGGCATCGTACCTGCGGGGGAGCGGTCGGCCGTAGGGTGCCGCACCGCGAGATCGGCCGGGGGCGGCCGTGGGAAGCGGGCCCGGTGGTGACCGAGGGTGAGCGAATGACGGCTCGTAGCGGCCGATAACAAGGGTCCTCAGGCAGAACGAAGCCCCCGATCACGGGGGAACAACCGGGGGCTTCGCGTCTGCGGGCAATCCCTCAGGACTGCACATCCAGAACGTAAGTCCTGTAAGGCCCCCGGGTCAAGCAGAGTTGAGGCACTCGCGAAAAAGAGCCGGGGCCAACTGGAAGCCGCTTTCCGGAGGTTCAGCGGACCGCCGATGGTCCCTCACACTCCGTGACGATCTGAGTCCCCACTGGTGTCCCACCCGGATCGCACAGCACCTCATATCCCTTGGGTGACTGCCGCACCAGAATGTCGGCGAAGGGGCGTGAGGGGTCCCGGGTGAAGTGCAGGCGCTCCGCGGGTTCCCACCCGTCCCAGAAATCCCGCTGGACCGTTCCGTCCCGCAGCCGCCCCCGGCGCCACGCCGCCTCCCGTGTCACGTCCATCCACAGCACGGCGGCGAGGTGCGGCCGCAGCGCCTCGCGGCCCGCTCCGACGCCCTCGACGAGCACCACGGGCGCGGGCGGCACACTCCGCTCGGCCGGACCGAAGCGCCGCTCGACCCAGTCGTACGCCGGGAAGCGCGCCGTCCCGCCGAGGGCCAGCGGTTCCAGCGCCCACCGCCGCAGCCGGTCCGTCCAGCCGAACAGCTCGTCGTGGCTCGCGACGTCGTCGAGCCGCAGCACGGGCGCGCCGCCGAGGGCCGCCGCGAGGTGCCGGGCGAACGTGGACTTCCCCGAGCCCGCGTGCCCGTCCACCGCGATCAGCCGGACGGGGCCGCAGGAGGGCGGCAGGCGGCGCAGGGCGCGGGCGAGG
>NZ_JASKYR010000058.1:0-16509 GCF_041028215.1 Streptomyces flavofungini | reverse complement strand
AGCCGGGGGTGGGGGCGGGTGCGGCCGTGGCGGTGCCCGCGCCGCCGATGACGGCCGCCACGGCGAGGGCGGCCATGGCCAGGAATGTGCGCATACGCATGAGGGTGCCTTCCGGTCGGGAGACGTGGGTGGAGCGACGTGTCGGGAGACGTGTCGGGAGGCAAGGTCTCACTGGACCGGCACGGCCGCGGGCGTTCCTGGGCCATCTGCCGCAGCGGAGTCGCCCGATGGGGGACGGGCGGACGTATCGGCACGGACCGGGCAGGACGTATCGACCGCCTGAGCGTGTCATGTAGCGTCTGAGCGGCTCTCCGGGGGCCCTCAGGGGCCTCCGGCGACAGTCCGTCGGGAAAGTTCGTGAAGTTCTTCACAAGAGATTGGGCCCCGAAGGGCGAGGTTTTCTGGCTTCAAGCCCCCGAAAGGGTCCTTCCCAGGGCCGAACGGCCTTCGGTCCCAAGGGTGCGGCTCTCGGCCGGGAGGGTGCGCCGCCGGGTGGTCCAGCCCGTGCCGGGCGGTGGACGGGCAGCTCACGAGGGGTGAGCAACGACTCGGGTGGTGCCGTGGTTCCCCTCCGGCGCCATGACCTCGGTCACGCGGGCGGCGAAGTGTAGCAGAGCCCCTGCCCATGCTTGTGAAGGGGCGCACGAGCGACCCCCCTGTGGCAGGTGGATACTCGATGGCATGAGCACCACGGAGCGTCCCAGGATCCTCGTAGTAGGCGGTGGGTACGTAGGCCTGTACGCAGCTCGGCGCATTCTCAAGAAGATGCGCTACGGAGAGGCGACCGTCACGGTCGTCGACCCCCGGTCGTACATGACCTACCAGCCCTTCCTCCCCGAAGCCGCCGCCGGCAGCATCTCGCCGCGGCACGTCGTCGTCCCGCTGCGACGCGTGCTGCCCAAGGCAGAGGTTCTCACCGGCCGGGTCACCACCATCGACCAGGACCGGAAGGTAGCGACGATCGCCCCCCTCGTGGGCGAGGCGTACGAGCTGCCCTTCGACTACCTCGTCATCGCGATGGGCGCGGTCTCCCGCACCTTCCCGATCCCCGGCCTCGCCGAGCAGGGCATCGGCATGAAGGGCATCGAGGAGGCCATCGGCCTGCGCAACCACGTCCTCGAGCAGCTCGACAAGGCTGACTCCACGACGGACGAGGAGGTCCGCCGCAAGGCGCTGACCTTCGTCTTCGTCGGCGGTGGCTTCGCGGGTGCGGAGACCATCGGCGAGGTCGAGGACATGGCCCGCGACGCGGCCAAGTACTACAACAACGTGAAGCGCGAGGACATGCGCTTCGTCCTGGTCGACGTCGCCGACAAGATCCTCCCCGAGGTGGGCCCGAAGCTGGGCGCCTACGGCAAGGAGCACCTTGAGGGCCGCGGTGTCGAGGTCTACCTCAAGACCGGCATGGACTCCTGCGTGGACGGTCACGTCGTCCTCAACAACGGCCTTGAGGTCGACTCCAACACCATCGTGTGGACCGCGGGCGTCAAGCCCAACCCGGCGCTGTCCCGCTTCGGTCTGCCGCTCGGTCCCCGTGGCCACGTCGACACCCAGACGACCCTCCAGGTCCAGGGCACCGACTACATCTGGGCCGCGGGCGACAACGCCCAGGTCCCGGACATGGTCGGCCGCAAGGCGGGCAACGAGAACGCCTGGTGCCCGCCGAACGCCCAGCACGCGCTGCGTCAGGCCAAGGTCCTCGGCGACAACGTGATCTCCGGCATGCGGGGCTTCCCGCAGAAGGAGTACAGCCACGCCAACAAGGGTGCGGTCGCCGGTCTCGGCCTGCACAAGGGCGTCGCGATGATCGTCATGGGCAAGATGAAGATCAAGCTCAAGGGCCGTCTCGCCTGGTACATGCACCGCGCGTACCACGGCATGGCGATGCCGACGTTCAACCGCAAGATCCGCGTCTTCGCGGACTGGACGCTCGCCATGTTCCTCAAGCGCGAGGTCGTCTCCCTCGGTGCTCTCGAAGCCCCGCGCGAGGAGTTCTACGAGGCCGCCAAGCCGGCCCCGAAGCCGCAGGTCGCGGCCGAGCCCGCCCCGGCGGTCAAGGCCGAGGAGAAGGCCAAGGCCTCCTGACCTCGCGGCACTGATCCACCCCGAAGGGGGCCGCCCGCCATCCGTGGTGCGGGCGGCCCCCTTCGGCGTGCCCGGACCGTGCCCGGACCGTGCCCGGGGCGTGGCCGAAAGATAGGTGCCCAGGGCATCTATTTTGCTTTTCCGTGACGCGTTTACGGGACTGCGGACCCTCCCCTTCGGTGTTTACGTGGTGTTGGACCGTTCCGGGACACGTCCCCACGCGCGTGCGCGCGGGACACCCCTTCCACGGAGGTGTGCGCCATGCAGGACGCCGCACAGCGGCTGAAGAACCTCGCCGAGCAGCTCATGGGAGCCCCACTGCCGGTGCGTATCCGCGCCTGGGACGGATCGGAGACGGGTCCGCCGGGCGCCCCCGTCCTCGTCGTACGCAACCGCCGTGCCCTGCGCCATCTGCTGTGGAAGCCGGGCGAACTGGGCCTGGCGCGTGCCTGGGTGGCCGGTGACCTCGATGTCGACGGGGACCTCTACACCGTCCTTGACAGGATGGCCGAGTTCATCTGGGAGCGCGGCGAGGACGCCAGGAACCTCCGCCAGTCCCTGCGGGACCCCGCCGTCCGCGCCGCCGTCCGCTCGCTGTTCGCCCTCTCCGCGCCCTTCCTGCCGCCCGCGCCGCCCCCGGAGGAGACGCGTCGGCACGGCCGCCTGCACCTGCACACCAAGGGCAGCGACCGCAAGGCCATCAGCCACCACTACGACGTGGGCAACGACTTCTACGCGATGGTCCTCGGCCCCTCGATGGTCTACTCGTGCGCCTACTGGGAGTCGCCGCAGGGCACCCTGGAGGACGCCCAGCGCGACAAGCTGGAGCTGATCTCGCGCAAGCTCGGCCTGCGGCCCGGCATGCGCCTGCTCGACGTCGGCTGCGGCTGGGGCTCCATGGCGATCCACGCGGCCCGCGAGCACGGCGTCACCGTCGTCGGCGTCACGCTCTCCCAGGAACAGGCCACGTACGCCAGGAAGCGGATCGCCGAGGAGGGTCTCACCGACCGCGTCGAGATCCGGGTCCAGGACTACCGCGACGTGCGCGACGGCCCCTACGACGCGATCTCCTCCATCGGCATGGCCGAACACGTCGGCGCCGCGCGCTACCTGGAGTACGCCCAGGATCTGCACGCCCTGCTCAAGCCCGGCGGGCGGCTGCTCAACCACCAGATCGCGCGCCGCCCGCAGGCGGACGAGTCCGCGTACTCCGTGGACGAGTTCATCGACGCCTACGTCTTCCCCGACGGGGAGCTCGCGCCCCTCGGCACCACGGTCACCCTCCTGGAGCGGGCCGGGTTCGAGGTGCGCGACGTGGAGTCCATCCGCGAGCACTACGCCCTCACCCTGCGCCGCTGGGTCGCCAACCTGGAGGCGAGGTGGGTCGAGGGCCAACGGCTGACCTCGCCGGGCCGGGCCCGGGTCTGGCGGCTCTACATGGCCGCCTCCGCGCTCGCCTTCGAGCGCAACCGCATCGGCGTCAACCAGGTCCTCGCGGTGCGGACCCCGGAGAGCGGCGCCTCGGGGCTGCCGCTGCGGACCCGGGAGTGGCGCGCGTAGGCGGGCTCGTACGCGCGCGAGACACGGTGGACCGGTCCGTACGGGCGCGAGACACGGTGGACCGGTCCGTACGCGCGCGGGACGCGTGAGAGGGGCCCCGGACGGTGTGCGCACCGTCCGGGGCCCCTCTCCTCGTACGTCCCGGGCCGCTACTCGCTCTTGATGGCCATGAGCGGGTTGAGCTTGGCCGCGCTGCGGGCCGGCCACATCGCCGCGAGGACGCCGACCAGGGCCGCGATGCAGAGGAAGACCGCGATCCGGCCGACCGGGATCTCCATCGTGTAGGTCTTCACCGAGTCGGCGATGTTGTTGCCCGCGGCCCAGCCCATGAAGAGGCCGAGGCCGATGCCGAGCACCGCGCCGAACAGGGAGATGATGACCGCCTCAAGGCGCACCATCTGCTTGACCTTCGCGCGGTCCAGGCCGATGGCCCGCATCATGCCGATCTCGTGCTTCCGCTCGAAGACCGACATGGCGAGGGTGTTGATGACACCGAGCACCGCGATCAGGATGGCCATCGCGAGCAGGCCGTAAAGCATGTTCAGCATCAGGTTGATCGCACCGGCGACCTCGTTGCTGAGGGCGTCCTTGTCCTGGATCTTGATGGCGGGGTTGTCGCCGAGGGCCTTGACGATCGCGTCCTCGGCGCCGTCGGACGGGCCGCCCTTCATCTTCACCAGGACCTGCTCATCGGCGATCTTGGAGAGGTGCGGGTCGACGACGGAGAGCGGCGCGAACAGGCCGTCGATCATCTCGTTGTGCTGGTAGACACCGGCGACCTTCAGCTTCGCCGTCTTGTCGTCGTCGAACTTCACCGAGACGGTGTCGCCCGCCTTCAGGCCGCGCTTCTTGGCCGTGTCGTCGTCGACGAGCGTGGCGGCGCCCTTGAGCCCGGCCAGCGAACCGCTGCTGAAGTCCAGGTTCGCCAGCTCGCCGAAGGCCTTCTCGTCGACGCCGGAGATCCGCGAGTACGAGCCGTCCACCTCGCCGTAGGCGTTGCGCAGCGGGCTGCTCGCCTCGACGTCGGGGAGCTTGTCCAGCTTCTGGCGGACCTCGGGGGCCAGCGGCTGGTAGTTGGCCATGGAGACGGTGTAGTCGGCCTTCAGGGAGCCCGCGGCCATCTTGTTGATGGCGCTGCTCATGGAGGTCGCGACCACCGTCATCGCCGTGATGAGGGTCAGGCCGATCATCAGGGCGGCGGCCGTGGAGGCGGTGCGGCGCGGGTTGCGCACCGCGTTGAGGCGGGACAGCTTGCCCGTGACGCCGAACGGCTTCAGGAGCGGGGCCGAGGCGGCGATGAAGGGGCGCGACAGGAGCGGTGTGAGGACGATGATGCCGACCATGATCGTGGCGGCACCGCCGGCCATCACGTAGTTGTCCTCCATGAAGAGCATGACCACACCGAGGGCGACGATGACCGAGCCGATGGTGTTGCGGACGACCAGGCCCCGCGTGGTCGGCGTGGCGTGGACGCTGTTCATCGCGGCGACCGGGGGGATGCGCGCGGCGCGGCGGCCCGGCAGCCAGGCGGACAGCATGGTGACGCAGACGCCGATGATCAGGGCGACGACGACCGTGGTCGGGGCGATGACGATCGGCCCGTCGGGCAGCGAGGCACCCGCGGAGTTCATCAGGGACTCGAGACCGACGGCCACACCGATGCCGAGCGCGAAGCCGGTGACGGCGGCCACCAGGCCCACCAGGAACGCCTCGATGAGCACGGAGCGCGTCACCTGGCGGCGTGAGGCGCCGACGGCCCGCATGAGCGCGAGTTCCTTGGTGCGCTGGGCGACCAGCATGGTGAAGGTGTTGGCGATGATGAAGATGCCGACGAAGAGCGCGATGCCCGCGAAGATCAGCAGGACCTGGCTCATCGAGCTGGTCTGTGTCTCGATCGCCTGTTCCTGGTCGTCGGAGAGCTGGGCGCCGGTGACGGCGTCGGTGTCCTTGGGCAGGATCTTCTCGACGGAGCTCTTCAGCGCCGATTCCGAGGTGCCCGCGGCGGCCTTGACGTCGATCTCGTCGTACTCGCTCTTGCCGAGGACCTCGCGCGCGGTGTGGTTGTCGAAGACGACGAGGCTGCCGCCCGCGAGGACGCTGCCGTCCTCGGTGTCGAAGATGCCGCTGACCTTGGCCGTGCGGACGGGTCCGTCGGTGGAGAAGCGGACGGTGTCGCCGACCTGGTAGCCGGTGCGTGCGGCGGTGCGCGAGTCCAGGGCGATGGCACCGGCGGACTTCGGGGGCGYGCCCTTGGTGAAGTCGTAGCGCGGGTCCTTGCCGTCCTTGCCGGGGTAGTAGTTGGCGCCGGAGGTGCCCCACTCGCCGCCGACCAGCTTGCCGTCCTTGTCGGCGACGGCGGTGAAGCCGGAGACGGAGCCGATGGCGGAGGCGGCGCCGGGCACGCCCTCGGCCTTCTTCAGGAAGGCGTCGGTGAGCCGGGGCGGCTTCCTGGCCTCGCCGCCGTCGCTGCCGCCGCCGGAGGAGGAGGAGGAGCCGGAGCCCTCGCCCTGGATGGCGACGGAGACGTGGTCGAAGCTCTTGGCGGCCTTGTTCTTGTAGGCGTTGCCGAAGGTGTCGGTGAAGACCAGCGTGCCGGAGACGAAGGCGACGCCGAGCATGACGGCGAGCACGGTCATCAACAGCCGGGCCTTGTGCGCGAGCACATTGCGCAGGGCGGTACGGAACATGGGAGTCAGATCCTGGTGAGGAGTGCCGTCAGCCGGGGTGGGCCGGTCGGGGCCGAGCGGCCGTGGTCGGGACGGCGAGTGAGGGTGTACTCCATCGTCCGGCCCGATCAGAATCGCGTCATCAACCGCTGATCCGGTTCCCGTGGCCCCCTCCGGTCGCAGCCGAACAGGCCGCGTCATACCCGGAGATGACGGAGCCGTCGGGAGAAGAGACGACGTCCGCGGCAAGAAGCGCATCAAGGGGGGTACGTCACACCCAGGCTCGGTGGGTCCGGGGAAAGTGCTGCCTGGCGGGTGGGAGGCCTCCGGCCGAAGGTTGGACACATGACTTCTTCTACGTCCGCGGCCTCGGCCGCCGCACCCACCACGTCCGCCGCCTCTTCCGCTACCGCTCCCGCCCCCGTCGCCGCTTCGGGTGGGTCACTCTCCGGGCGGGTGGCCGTCATCACCGGGGCCACCAGCGGCATCGGAGCCGCCACCGCCCGCCGCCTGGCGCTCGGGGGCGCGCATGTCGCGCTGATGGGCCGTCGCGAGAACCGCCTCAAGGAACTGGCCGACGAGCTGAGCGCGACCGCTCAGGGAAAGATCCTGCCGGTCGCCGTGGACGTCGCCGACAGGGCGGCCGTGGAGCGGGCCGCGGCGTCGGTGCGCTCCGCACTCGGCCGCGTCGACTGTGTGGTGGCCAACGCCGGTGTGATGCTGGGCGCGCCCTTCGACACCGCCGAGACCGCGGAGTTCGACCGCATGCTCGACGTCAACGTGCGGGGTCTGGTCAACACGGGCCGTGCGTTCGCCGACGACCTGCTCACCGCCGCGCGGACTGGCCCCGCCGACCTGGTGCACATCGGCTCCGTGGCCAGTCATGTGCTCTACCCCGACTGGGCCGTCTACGGTGCCACCAAGGCGGCCGTCGCCCAGCTCACCCGTAACCTCCGCGCCGAACTCGGCCCGCGCGACGTACGCGTGCACAACGTCGAACCCGGCGTCACCGCCACCGAGTTGGGTCACGACATGAGCAACGACGACATGCGGGCCAGCCTGGCGGAGATGCGGGAGAGCCTGCGCCCGCTGTCCGCGGACGACATCGCCGACGCGGTGACCTACTCCGTCGCGGCACCCGCCAACGTGAACATCGCTGAGATGGTCGTCGTGTCGGTGCGCTACGGCTGACCGGTACAGCACCCGTCCGGGCAGGTGCAGGGGCGGTGCGGCCGCCGCGCAGGCCACCGCACCGCCTGAGCGCACGCGTGGGTCAGAGCGCGGCGGCGGCGTCGCCGATCGCCGTGTCCAGGATCTCCAGGCCGAGCGAGAGTTCGTCCTCGGTGGCCGTCAGCGGCGGGGCGATCCGGAAGACGCCGCCCATGCCGCGGAGCTGCACGATGTTCATGTGCAGGCCGAGTTCGAGGCAGCGGCGGGTGACCCGGGCGCCCAGCTCGTCCGAGCTGCGCTTGGTCTCGCGGTCGACGACGAGTTCCACTCCGGCGAGGAGACCGCGGCCCCGGATGTCGCCGACGACCTCGTGCCGTCCGGCGATGCTCTCCAGGCCCTTGCGCAGGAACGCGCCAAGGTCCCTGGCTCGCTCGTCGAGCCGGTCAGCGGCCAGGACGTCGAGAACCGTATTGCCCACCGCGGCCACCAGCGGGTCGGAGACGTGCGTGGTGAAGAACAGGAATCCTCGTTCGTACGCCCGCTGCTCGATCTCGGCGCTCGTGACCACGGCCGCCAGGGGCAGTCCGGCACCGAGCGTCTTGGACAGCGTGAGGATGTCGGGCACGATGCCGTCGCGCTCGAAGGCGTACCAGGTCCCGGTGCGGCACAGCCCCGTCTGCGCCTCATCGACGATCATCAGCATGCCGCGCTCGCGGCACTTGGCCTGGAGGGCCGCGAAGTAGCCGACGGGCGGTTCGATGATGCCGCCCGAGCTGAGGATCGGCTCGACGAGACAGGCGGCGAGGCTGCCGGTCGACTGGGCGTCGATCAGGTCGAAGGCGAAGTCGAGCTGCCGGCGCCAGTCCAGCGCGCCGTCGGCCGTGGTGAAGTCGGGCCGGTAGGTGTTGGGCACGGGGATGGCGAAGTTGCCGGGCGCGCCGGGCCCGTACCCCTTGCGGCCCGCGCTGTACGTGGCGGACGCGGCGGCCTGGGTCATGCCGTGCCAGGACCGGGCGAACGAGACGATCTCGTGCTTGCCGGTGACGAGCTTGGCCATCCGGATGGCCGCCTCGTTCGACTCCGCGCCGGTGGTGAGGAGCAGCGCCTTCTCCAGAGGTGCGGGCAGTGAGTCGGCGAGGCGACGGGCGAGGTCGACCACGGGCCTGCTGAGCATGCCGCTGTAGAGGTGGTCGAGACCGGCGACCTGCTGCTGCACGGTGGCCACGATCGCCGGGTGCGAGTGGCCGAGGATCGCGCTCATCTGGCCCGAGGTGAAGTCGAGTATCTTGCGGCCGTCCGCGGTGTGGACGAAGCTCCCCTCGGCGCGCTCGATGATTTCGCGGGTGAAGTCGCCGCCGTAGCGTATGAGGTGCCTGTCGGCGTCGGACCAGAACGATTCGGTGGACAGCGAGGCATTGTTCGAAGCAGCCATGGCCTCGACGGTAGGTCCCCCCAAGCGACACGTCCATCTCACAATTCTGGCTTTACTGTTCGGCATTTCCGCACAACAATGGTGCGCGTGATGAACCCCTGGAGGCTTCGGCTGCTGAGCCAGCTCGACACACTGGGCACGGTCCGGGCGGTCGCCCAGGCCGCGAATCTGAGCCCGTCGAGCGTGTCGCAGCAGCTCGCCGTGCTGGAGACCGAGACGCGCACCCAGCTTCTTGAGCGCAGTGGCCGCCGGGTCCGGCTGACCTCGGCCGGGCTGATCCTCGCCCGGCGGGCGCGGGCGATCCTCGACCACATGGACAGCGTCGAGGCGGAGCTGCGCGGCTTCGGCGAGGAACCGGTGGGCCTGGTGCGCCTCGGGGCGTTCCAGAGCGCGATCCACACCATGGCCGTGCCCGCGGTGACCCGGCTGGCGGCCGTGCATCCGCACCTCGACGTCGAGCTGCTCCAGCTCGAACCGCACGAGAGCCTGCCCGCCCTGCGGGGCGGCGACGTGGACATCATCATCACGACCACGGACTTCGACGAGCTGCCGCTCGGCCCTGACCTGGACCTCGTGCCGCTGGCCACCGATCCCGTGGTGCTCGTGGTCCCGCCCGAGCACCCCGTGGCCACACGCGGCGTCGTGGACCTGGCGGCGTACGCGGACGAGCCCTGGTCCTTCGACATCCCCCAGTCGTACATGGCGAACCTCGCGCAGCGGCTGTGCCGTCAGGCCGGTTTCGAGCCGCGCGTGGTGTGCCGGTTCAGCAACTACATGATGGCCTTGCAGCACGTCGAGGCCGGGCTTTCGATCACGCTGCTGCCCGGTCTGGCCGTGGGTGACCGCTACCGCGTCACCACCAGGGAGCTCGCGACACCGATCACGCGCTCCATCACGGCGGCGATCCGGCGCGGCGCACCGGCACGGGCGGCGGTGCACGTCGTCCTCGACGCGCTGCGCCACCCGTCCGACCTGCCGCTGCCGCCCTCCGACAAGATCACGCGGGATCAGCCGGGATCAGGAGACCGGACCGCCCCCGCCCGCGATGAAGACGGATGACGGGCGGGTCGCCGCGTCGTAGGCGGCGTGGGCGCCGGTGGCCCCCATGCCGCTGTCGCCCGCCGGTTCCCAGACCATCTCGGCGCTGCCGCCCTGCCACTGGTTGACCGCGACGATACCCGCGGGCAGTCGCGTCGCGGCCTCGATGTGTTCGGGGTCGTGGGTGTAGACCGTCGCGGCGAGGCCGAAGCGGGAGCGTGCGGCCCGTTCCAGGCCCTCGGCGAAGTCGGCCACGACGGCGACGGGCGCGATCGGCCCGAAGGTCTCCTCGGTCATCACGAGCATCGACTCGTCGACGTCGGTGAGGACGGTGGGCGGGTAGAAGTAGCCCTTGCCGGGCGGCTCCGCTCCTCCGGTGCGGATGGTGGCGCCGCGCGCGACGGCGTCGGCGACGTGTTCCCGGACGATGTCCCGCTGCCGCGCGTCGACCAGCGGGCCGAGGGCCTCGCCGGGTGTGTACTCCTCGGCCGCCGACACCAGGGCTTCGGTGAACTCCGCGGCGATGTCCTGGTGGACGTAGATCCGTTCCATGGAGGTGCATATCTGGCCGGTGTTGAGGAACGAGCCGAGTGCGACGGCTGCCGCGGTGGCCCGGACGTCGACGTCCGCGTCCACCACCACGGCGTCCTTGCCGCCGAGTTCGAGCATGGCCCGGTGCAGCTGACGGCCGGCTCCGGCGCCCACCGCGCGTCCGGCCGCGACCGAGCCGGTGAAGTGCACGAGCTGAATTCCGTCGTGCTCGGCGAGCGGCGCACCGGCGCGGGCGTCGCCGAGGACGAGGTTCACCACGCCGTCGGCCAGGGTGAGCAGCTCGCACAGCCGCACGGCGGAGAGCGGTGAGCGTTCGGAGGGCTTGACGACGACGGTGTTGCCCGCGGCGAGCAGCGGGCCCAGGGAGCCGAGGAGCACCGCGAGCGGGAAGTTCCACGGGGTGATCACCGCGGTGGCGCCCAGCGGGTGCCGCACGATCCGGGTCTCCCCGTCCGGGTGCTCGAACCTCTCCTCGAAGGCGTAGGACAGGGCCGCTTCCGCCGCGCTCTTCATCCCGGCCGCCGCGGCCTCGATGAAGGTCCTGCCGAGGGCGAGCGGTTTGCCCATCTCCCTGCGTTCGAGTTCGGCGAGTTCGTCCGCGTGGGCGGTGATGACGTCGGCCCACTCCGCGATCCGCGCCACCCGCTCGGCGACGGACAGCGACGCCCAGCCCGGCTGGGCAGCCACCGCGGCCTCGACGGCCCGGTCCACGTCCGCCGGAGACCCGGCGGGCACGCGGGCGACGACCTCTTCGGTCGCCGGGTCGACGACGTCGAGCACGGTGGCGCCCGTGGTGTCCCGCCAGACGCCGCCGATCAGATTCTGTGCGACCTGCACGTGTTCCATCCCTTCAGGTGAGGCGGTCGGCCATCAGCTCGCCGGTCATGATCGCGGCGAGGTTGGTGTTGGCGCGGGGCACGAACGGGAAGACCGACGCGTCGACCACCCGCAGGCCGTCCACGCCGAGGACCCGGCAGCCGCTGTCCACGACCGTCTCCGGGGCGTCGCTCGCACCCATCCGGCAGGTGCTGGTGCCGTGCTGGGTGTCCACCACTGTGGCCAGGAGGTGGTCGTCGAGTGCGCGGTCGCTGTCCAGCGCGGCGAACAGCTCGCGGTTGGCCGCCTTGAGCGGTCCCGTGGTGATCCGCGCCGTTTCGGGGCCGAGGGCCAGCCTGACCAGTTCGCGCACTCCCGTGCGCATCCGGGGCAGGTCGCGAGGATCGGAGAGCATCCGTTCGCGTACCAGCGGCTGCTTCGCCGGGTCGGTGGAGGTCAGGGTCAGCACGCCGCGCGAGTAGGTGCGGTTGAGCCACACACCGTAGGAACCGAGTCTCTCGCCCGGCGTGGCCGAACCCATGGCCAGGACGTTCTCGTTGAGGGCGACGAACATCATGTCGTTCTCGGGGGCGCCCGGCCCGCTGGTCCAGCGGACGCAGACATTGGTGTGCCGGTCGTGGGGCGTCCTGCTGCTGGCCTCCTCCGTGAGCGGGATGATCACCGACGCCAGCGGATGGTCCTGGAGTCCCTGGCCGACGGGCAGGGACTGCCGTACCTCGATGCCCAGGTCGCGCAGGTGCGCCGCGGGGCCGATGCCCGAGCGCAGCAGGATCGCCGGTGAGTGGATGACCCCGGCGCTGAGGACGACGGTGTCGGCGTGCTCGGTGCTCACCACTCCCCCATGGATCACCCGTACGCCCACGGCCCGGTCGCCGTCGAAGAGCACCCGCTCGACCAGGCTGTCCCCGCGGACCGTGAGGGTGTCCAGGTCGCGGGCCCACTCCAGATAGCCGTCGTTGACGGTCACCCGGCTGCTGTCGCGGGAGTTGATGGGGTAGGGCGAGATGCCGCTTCCCCGGGGGGCGTTGACGTCCTCGGTCCACGGGTAGCCGGCGGCGGCGCAGGCCCGTGCGAGTGCCTTGTCGACGCCGCCCCAGTCCTCCCGTGCCATGCGGTGGACCGGGATGGGGCCGCCGCGGCCGTGGTAGGGCTCATCGCCGAACCGCTCGTCGTCCTCCAGGCGGGCGAAGTAGGGCAGGACGTCCTCCGGAGACCAGCCCGTGCACCCGAGGGCCCCCCACTCCTCGAAGTCGGCCATCGGCGGGCGGATGGCGATCTGGCCGTTGACCGCCGAGCTGCCGCCCGTGCCCCGGCCGCGCCAGTACAGCTCCTGTTCCTGGCTGTCGGTGCGCGCGGCGTTCACGTCGGGCCAGATCAGCTCTTCGCTCGCCGCGTCGTCGAGGAGCGCGAGCCGTGGGTTGGGTGAGCGCCAGACGTCCTTCATCTCCGCCGAGCGGTAGTCCGGTCCGGCTTCGAGCAGCAGGACCCGCCTGCCCTTCGCCGCCGTACGGGCCGCGAGCGCGGCGCCCGAGGAGCCCGCCCCCACGACGATGACGTCCCAGCCGTTGGCTGTCATGATTCCGCCTTTCCCTGCGTTGCTGTGGTCTTCGGTGGCATGCCCATCACCTCGTCGAGCACCCGCATCGCGTTGCCGCCGAGCACCTTTCTGATGTCGGTGTCGGTGAAGCCGCGCGCGGCCATCTCCTCGCTGATGAGGGGCAGATCCGAGGGGCGCCGGATCTCGCTGTCGTTCCAGGTGGCGTCCATGCCGGGGATCAGCCAGCCGCCGTACACCTCCTGGTAGTAGTCGTCGATGAAGTCGGGGCCGAGCCCGATGGCGTCGATGGAGGTGACCGAGGCGAGGTGCTCGATGTGGTCGACGACGCGGGCGGCCGTGGGGCGGCCCGGGTCGATGAAGGGCGGGATGGCCGCCGCGACCCCGATGACTCCGCCGAGTTCGGCGACGCCCTTGAGCTGGGCGTCGGTGAGGTTGCGGTGGATGTCGGTGACGGCGCGGCACGCCGAGTGGGTGGCGAGCAGCGGTCTGCGGGCGTTTTCGAGGACGTCCTCGACGCCCGCGACCCCGAGGTGGCTGAGGTCGTAGACGATGCCCAGGCGCTCCATCTCCTTGAGGACCTCCAGGCCCTGCGGGGTGAGGCCGCCGCAGGCGGAGTCGTCGACGCCGCTGCCGTCGGCGAGCAGCGTACGGCCCATGTGGGCCAGCGACACCACCCGTACTCCGACCCGCTCCATGGTGCGGATCAGGTCCGGGTCCTGGCCGAGCGCGTGGGCGCCCTCCAGGGCGATGACCAGGGCGATCCCGCCGTCCGCCGTCGTACGGGTGATGTCCGCGCCAGTGCGGCAGACGGTCAGCTCCGGGTACTGCCCGGCCAGCCGGTGGATGCGTTCGATGAGCAGCAGGGTGCGGCGCAGCGCGCCCTCCGACTGGAACTGCTCGTCGATGAAGACCGGCAGGACCTGTACGTTCACGCCGCCCGCGCGCAGCTCCGGCAGCCAGAACTCACCGAAGTAGTCAGGCCGTCCCCGGCGGTCGAAGTGGTCGACCAGGAGGATGAGGTCGTTGTGCAGATCGGCCACCAGGGCCTCGTGGTGCGGGGCCGTCACCGCCCGCGTCCCTTGCGCACGAGGTCGCCGACGATGTCGGGCAGATGGGCCTGCGGCAGGCTGAGGTGGCCGTGGCCCGCGATGACGTGCAGGTCGGCGCCGGGGATGGCGCGGGCGAGCCACACGGAGTGCTCGTAGCTGATCATCAGGTCGAGCTTGCCGGTCCAGAGGCTGACCGGGGTGGTGATCGAGCCGGGGTCGAAGCCCCAGGGCAGGACCAGGGCCAGATCGTCGTCGAGCCAGCCGTCGATGCCGGTGGAGGTCGCCTTGCGCAGGCCCGCCACGAAGGTGTGGCCGTGCTCGGTGGTGAGGAGTGCCTGGTCGACGGGGGGCAGGGTGGCGCGGAAGGAATCGATGAAGCCCTCGGGGGTGAGGTCGTCCCATGCGGCGACGGTGTGCTTGAGCCAGGGTTCGACGGCGGCCCTGCCCTGCTGGGCGAGCTGCCACTCCTCACGGTTCTCCGGTCCCATCCCGGCGTAGTAGTCCAGGCCCGCCGCGTCGATCGGCGCGGGGCTGACCACGGCCGCCGCGGCTTCGCAACGCTCGGGCAGCAGGGCGGCGCAGGCGAGGGCGTTGGGGCCGCCGCCGGAGCCGCCCAGGGTGAGGAAGGTGTCGACGCCGAAGTGGTCGAGGACCGGGGGCACGTCGTCGGCTATGTCGGCCATCRGGCGCCCCGGCCGGGGCGAGCTGCGTCCGTAGCCGGGGCGTCCGACCATGAGGTGGCGCAGGCCGTACTGGTCGCAGACCTCGGCGTAGGACGGCCGGGGCACCGGGCCGCCGGGGGTGCCCGCGTGGCAGAGCAGGGTGCCGTTGACCGGCGTGCCGTAGGTCAGCGCTTCGGCCATCCGCCCGTCGGGCAGCGGTACGAGGTGGTACTCCCAGCCGTCAGGCATGCTGGTCACGTTGTTCCTCCTTGCGTGGTCGGGTTCGTGGTCGGGCGCATGGTCGGGTGCGTGGCCGGGCTCCGTCACAGCGACTCCGCCACGAACGCGCCGAGAGCGGCGGTGAAGGCCTGGCGGCTCTCCCGCCAGGCGTAGAACATGTGGCCGCCCTCGAAGTGGCGCACCGTCAGCCGGTCGGCCACGCGCGGGTCGAGGCGCATCAGGTTCCGCAGGCGCTCGCTGGTGTAGTAGGGCGTGACCAGGTCGTGGCGGCCGTGGGTGAGGAACGCCCGGGTGCGGGGGTGCACCGCCATGCCGTAGCGGAAGTCGTCGGTGGCGCCCGCGCAGCCCTGGAAGTAGTAGGTGGCGTCGTCGTTCTTCCAGTGGGTGACCACCTCCTGGCTGAGCAGCTCGTAGGTGCGGTCGGTGGTGACGCCGAGCTCCGTGCGCAGCAGGCGGTTGACCGCGGCCGTGAAGACCGTGCCCAGGGCGCTCAACGTCGGATCGGCGCCCTCGTAGCTCTCCCGGTCCGGGAACGGGTCCGGTGCGGTGATGGTCGCGTCGTAGGCGTCGAGGACGGTACGGGTGTCCTTCAGGAGCTCCCGCTTGAAGCGGTGGACGCGTACGCGGCCCTCGGCGCGGGTGACGAGTTCGGGGTCGAGTCCGGTGAGGTCCGCGTACCGGTTGAGCACCGCCTCGCGGTCCGGGGCGGGCATCGAGGCGCCTCGGGTGAGGAAGGAGGCGTAGTCCCCGGTGGCGAACTCCTCGGCCGCGCGCAGCACGTACGGCAGCGGGGTGCCGGGGCGGAAGGCGGGTGAGCGGCCGTGGTGCGCGGCGGCGGCCGCCATGGTCGGCAGGGCGTCGATCCACGGCTCCACCGCGTAGTCGCCCCAGCCGAAGGCGGTGTTGAGCAGGGCGGGTTCGAGCGCGGGCGAGATGAGGACGACGCCGTTGAGGCCGACCCCTGCCGTCTCCTGCAGGTGGCGGGTGAGCCGTGCGGCCCGGTAGCCGCCGTAGCTCTCGCCCGCGAGGAACACCGGCGAGCCCCAGCGGCCGTTCTCCGAGAGCCAGCGGCTGATGAACTCGCTCATCGCCTCCAGGTCGCCGATGGTGCCGAAGTACTGCCGCGCGTGCTGTTCGGCTCCGTCGCCGTGCGCCCCGGTGTTCCCCCGGTCGCCGTCCTCCCTCGCGCCGGGCCGCGCCGCCTCCGGTGCGACGGCGCGGCTGAAGCCGGTGCCGACGGGGTCGACCAGGACGAGGTCGGTGAAGGCGAGCCAGGAGTCCTCGTTGGGCACGAGCGCGGGGGGCATCGCCGGTACGGTGCCGTCGGCGGGGAAGTCGACGCGCCGCGGGCCGGCCGCGCCCAGGTGCAGATAGGCCGAGGACGCTCCGGGACCGCCGTTGAAGACGAAGGTCACCGGGCGTTCGGCGGCGGCGTCCCGTACGAGGTAGGCGACCGAGAAGATCTCCGCCGTGGGCTTCTCCTTCTCGCGCAGCACGAGCCACCCGGCACTCGCCGTGTAGGTGAGGTCGTTCCACGTGCCGGTGGTCGTGGCGCCGGGCGGGGGCTCGTGGTCGGCGTGGGTCTCCGGTCGGGGCAGGTCGGGTGTCATGGCTGGGGCGCCTTCCGGTCGTCGCGCGGGGCCGGGGCCCGGGTGTGGGG
>NZ_JASKYR010000579.1:0-6100 GCF_041028215.1 Streptomyces flavofungini | reverse complement strand
GCGGCGCACGAGGCAGCCGACGGTGCGCAGCAGGATGCAGAGGTCCTGCCAGAAGGACCAGCTGTCGATGTAGGCGTTGTCGAACCGGCAGCGGTCCTCGATGGAGGTGTCGCCGCGCAGCCCGTGGATCTGGGCGAGTCCGGTGATGCCGGTGGGCATCCGGTGCCGCTGCGCGTAGTGCGGGTAGGCCTGGCTGAACTGCGTGACGAAGAAGGGCCGTTCGGGGCGCGGCCCGACCAGGCTCATGTCGCCCCGCAACACGTTCCAGAGCTGCGGAAGCTCGTCCAGTGAGGTGCTGCGCAGGAAGCGGCAGAACGCGCTCATCCGGTGCTCGTCCGCGACGCTCCACCGGGTGGCGGCCTCCTGCGGATCGGCCGGCCGGTGGGTGCGGAACTTCAGGAGTGTGAAGAGCCGTCCGTCCTTGCCCACGCGCTCCTGCCGGAAGACGACGCCGGGACCTTCCGTGACCCGCAGCACGAAAGCGCAGGTCAGCAGGGCGGGCGCGGCGATGAGCAGCAGGACGCCGGAGACCGCGCAGTCCAGGAGCCGCTTGCCGAGGCCGATCCTGCGGCCCCCGGCGGGCAGCAGCGGGCGGCAGGGGAACCCCGCCACGTGAGTCCGGGCGCTCTCCTGGCGCGGGGTCATGCCAGGGCCGCGCGGGTCGATCTCCCAGAGGTCGACGCCGAGGCCGCGCAGGGCGGGCAGCCGGTCGGCGGGCCCGGGTCCCCGGCCCGCGAGCAGCAGGACGGCGGACACGTCGTTCTGGATGACGGCCCGGTGGAGTTCGTCCTCCGTACGGAGCACCGGGAGTCCGGGCTGCTCGGCGCCGTCCTCGTCGGCGGGCCGCTGCTCACCGGTCTCGTCCACCACGCCGACGGGACGCATCCCGCAGCGGGGCCGCCGCAGCAGGGCGGCGGCCAGGGCCTGGGCCTGCCCGCCGGGGCCGAGCACGAGGACGGGACGTGGTCTTCGCAGGGCCCGGGAGCGCAGGTGGCGGTGGATCAGGGCGCGCCCGCAGACGCTGATCAGGCACTGCGCGGCGGCCACTGTGAGCAGGGTGCGCAGGGGGAGCGGCGGCGCGAGCGCGGGCAGGGCGGGCGCGAGCACCGCGGTGAGCAACCAGCCGAGTGCCACGCGTCCGCAGAGCGAGGGCACCTCGTCGAGGGTCGCGGGCAGGGCGGTGTACGCGTACAGGCGGCCCCGGGCGTTCAGGGCGATGACGCCCGCGAGCAGCAGGGGCGCGAGCAGGGCGTACCGCCGCGGCTCGCCGAGCAGGAGCAGGGCGAGGAGCGCGGCCACGGCGTCGGCGGTGACCAGGGCCGCCGCCGTGCGGCGCCCGCGCGCGGGCCGCCGGGCCGGTGTCCCGGCACGGGCACCGCGTGCGCCCCGTGGCGCCACGACGAGGGGCCCCGCCGGGGCGTGCTGGTCCGCCATCGGCGGTCCCGCGGCGGACATCGGCTGCCCTGCGGCGGACAGCGGCTGTTCGGTGGAGGAGGCGACGGTTCGTTCGGCACTCACGTGGGCGTGCACTCCCTGTACTTGATGGGCGCCGGGCCCAAGAGCTCGCGGTACACCACGTCGATCGCCGCCGCGGTCCGCCGGGTGTCGTGGTGATCGAGGACATGACGGCGGCCCCGCCGCCCGAGCGCGGACCGCAGCGAGCCGTCCCGCAGCAGGCCGAGCAGCGCACGGGCCAGCGCCGCCGGGTCCGTGGGCGGTACGAGGCAGTGCGCGCGGTCGGCCGCGGGCAGGCTCTCCCTCGCCCCGTTCACGTCGGTGACGACCACCGGACGGCCGCAGGCCATGGCTTCGAGCGGGGCCAGGGCCATGCCCTCCCAGCGGGAGGGCAGGACGACCACGTCGGCCGCCCGGTACCAGTCGGCGGCGTCGTCCGCGGCCCCCGCGAACGTGACGGTCCGGTCCGCGAGGTCCCGCAGCCCGGCCGCGTCGGGCCCGTCCCCGACCAGCACGAGACGGGCGCCGGGCAGCGCGGCGGAGACGGCGGCCCAGGCGCGGAGCAGGATGTCCTGCCCCTTCTGCCTGCACAGCCGCCCCACGCAGACCACGAGGGGGGCCCGCGCGAAGGAGGGGGAAAGCAGCCGGTCGCGGGCTTCACCCCGGGGCCCCGGGGTGAAGCGTCCGACGTCCACCCCGTTGGGGATCACGGAGTACGCGCCGCCCACGCCCGCCCTGCGGCCGGTGATCCACTCGGCCTCGCTGACGCAGACGAAGCGGTCCGTCCACCGGGCGGCGCGCCGCTCCCAGCAGCGGGTCAGCGGCGCGGTGGCGCCGCCGACCGCCTCGAAGGACCAGGCGTGCGGCTGGAAGACGGTCGGGACGCGCCCCCGCAGGGCGAGGCGCGCGGCGAGGCCCGCCTTGGCGCTGTGGGCGTGTACGAGCGACGGGCGTACGGCGGCGATGACGCGGGCCAGGTCGCGCACCTCGGCGGCGAGCCGTGGCCCGGGAGAGCGCGACGCCGTCCAGGGGTGGCCGCGTACGCCGCCGTCGGCGGTGTCCCAGATGCGGGGCAGCCGTCCCTGGTCGGGACAGGCCACGTGGACATCGGCGCCCGCCGCCGCCTGCGCGCGGGCCAGGTCGGTGACCACCTGGGCCACGCCGCCCTCGACGGGCTGGCTGACGTGCAGGATCCGCGAGCCCGGGGAGTGACGCATGACGGCGTTGGCCTTCCGACGTGAAGAGCTCTGAACCACAGCGGAGATGGGGTATTTGCAGTGAATGAGGGAATCTGACGTATATGACTGAAATGCCCCAAAGGGAAGCGCAACTGTAGCTCGAAAGAGGAGCACCTCCGCCGATCCCCGCACGTGTGTCGGACCGGTGAAAGGCATGGTGGGGCGGGGTCGGCGGGGACGACACGCGCGCCCGCCGCGCTCACCGCCCCGCGGGCCGCCGCGTCAACCTGCGCTGCCGCCGTCAGCGGGGCGCACCCCGCACATCACTCTTCTGGGCGCACAACTC
Organism: Streptomyces flavofungini; assembly: GCF_041028215.1. GTDB lineage: Bacteria > Actinomycetota > Actinomycetes > Streptomycetales > Streptomycetaceae > Streptomyces > Streptomyces flavofungini_B. The sequence continues at coordinate 3,121 of NZ_JASKYR010000579.1, read as the reverse complement.
GTCGTCGGGGTCGGCAGTTGATCCCCGTATACGGGCATCCGGCCCGTACGTCGCACCCCTCACCAAGGAGCAGCACTCCATGTCCCGTACCACCAAGGCTCTCGCCCTCTCCGCCGTCGCCGCCGCAGCAGTGGCCGGATCCGCGGGTGTCGCCGCCGCCGACGCCGGAGCACAGGGCGCTGCCACCAACTCCCCCGGCGTCATCTCCGGCAACAACGTCCAGGTGCCGGTCCACGTCCCCGTGAACCTGTGCGGCAACACGGTCGACATCATCGGTCTGCTGAACCCGGCGTTCGGCAACCAGTGCGCGAACGACTGACACGTCGTCTGAAGAACGGCCGTCCCCGCATCGGCGGGGGCGGCCGTTCTTTGCGTCCGGCGCGCCCGAACGGCTCCCCGGCGCGCCCGAACGGCTCCCCGGTGTCCCCGAACGGCTCCCCGGTGTCCCCGAATGGAGGGCCGCCCCGCGCGCAGCGGACCATCCGTCACATCCGCGCCTCACCTGCGCCGATGCTTCCGTGTGCCCGTCAGGGGGGCGGCCTGCGGGAGCCGTTCGGTTGCGGTGGGCGGGCGCCGCTCGCACGGTGATCAGAAGATCCGACGTTCACCGAAAGGCTGTGACCTATGCGCGCTCTGCCCGTACGGCGAATCGCGACGACCACCCTGTGCGCGACGCTGCTTCTCGGCACCGCAGGACCCGCGCTCGCCTCCGATGACACCGCTCCCCGTGAGGAGACCAGGACCGCGCCCCGCGCGCCCGCCACGCCGGAGTCCCTGCTGATCCGGGCGAAGGAGCTGCACGACGCGGGCGGCGTCGTCACCCCCGCCGCCGACCTGGTGGTGGCGGTGCTCCAGGCCAAGGACCACAAGCTCTCGGCGGCCCAGGCCGAGGAGCACGCGGAGGCCGTGCGGAAGGCGGCCGCCGCCGAGCCGCGCGACCTTCCGGACGACGAGGCGACGGCCGGCAAGGCGCCGGAGCCTCCCGTCGGCGGCCTCGGTGACCTCCAGGGCACGATCGACAAGCTCCTGACGGCCACCACCAAGGGTGACCTGACGGGCGTGCTCAAGGAGGCGCCCAACCTCCTGACGGGGCTGCTGAAGACGGTCCTCGGCGGGACCGGCGGCGCGGCCCAGCCCGCCGCACCGGCCGCGGGAGCGCCTGGGACGTCGACGCTCTGAACCGGTGAGCCGGTGAGCCGCTCCGAGGACGGCAGGCAGTCTTCATTTGTGCGGGTTTGTGGAAGTTCCCGGCCGAGGGGTTTCCGTACCGGCCCGTGCTCGTTGGTTCCTTTTGAAGTGACACGACACGCGTTGCCGAAGAAGGGAACAAGATGAAGGCCATGAAGGCTGCCGCTGTCCTCGCCGGTTCGATCGCCGTCGCCGGTTCCGCCGCGCCCGCGTTCGCCGGTGACCTGACGCCCTCCAGCCTCAACGGCGGCCTCGACACCCTCGCGAGCCAGGGCCTGGTCCACGCCGCGCCGGTCAACACGAACATGCTCGACCCGCAGAACCGCGACTCCGTGATCAACGCGGTCAAGGACACCCTCCAGGGGCTGAACTCCGGTGGCCAGGGCAAGCTCCTCGGCGGCCTTCCCGTCGGCCAGTAGTGGCGGAACGTATCGCCACCGCACACGTCACACCTCGCACGAAAACCAGTTCGATTTCGCGCCGCCCTGGGTCCCGCCCACGTGACCCCATCGTGTGATGGCCGCCCGGGGCTCCGCCACATGGGTGACAACGGAGCCGGTCGCCCCCTTCGGCGTCTATACGGTTCCCCCCATGACCTCAACTTCCAGCGAGCAGCGCCCCCTCAAAGCAGCCGACCTCGGCACCCTGGCTGTGCTGGCCTGGAGCGGTGAGAGCGACGAGGACCAGGAGGACATGCCCTTCCTCATCGGCTACTCCCTCGGCGACACCGAAGGCGGCCCCGAGGCGACCGCGGAGGCGATGAGCGCCCTGCTCGCCACCACCGGACTGCCCGTCGGCGGCCCGCTCGTCGACGTCGCGCGCAGGCCGTCCCTGCCGGTCAGCCTCCTCGTCGAGGCCGAGCAGGCCGTCGTCGCCATGCCCCACCTGAACGCCCAGTGCGCGGTGCCCCCGGAGTGGCTCGCGGCGGCCAGGAAGCGGGGCTACGCCTACTTCGTGATCACCACGCGCGCGTGGCCGGACGCCGCGCCGGGGCGGCCCGTGTCCGAGCAGGACCTCAGTGCGTTCGCGGGCGCCGAGGAGACCCTCCTCAACGCCGCGCACTGCCTGCTGCCGATCCGCAGCCTCCGCTGATGAGCGCCACCGAACTGCCGCCCCGGGTGCCGCCGCAGGCCTCCGGGGCGCGCGGTACGGCCACCGCGGCGCCCCCCGAAGCGCCCGGCCGGTGGTTCGGCGTGCTCCTCGTGGTCACCGGTGCGGCCGGGCTGCTCGCCGCGTGGGTCATCACGCTCGACAAGTTCAAGCTGCTCGAAGACCCCGACTTCCAGCCGGGGTGCAGCCTCAACCCCGTCGTGGCCTGCGGCAGCATCATGAAGAGCGAGCAGGCGTCGGCCTTCGGCTTCCCCAACCCGCTCCTCGGCCTCGTCGCCTACGCCGTCGTGACCGGCGTGGGCGCGAGCGTGCTGGCCGGGGCCCGCTTCCCCCGCTGGTACTGGCTGACGCTGAACGCGGGCACCCTCTTCGGTACCGGCTTCTGCACCTGGCTCCAGTTCCAGTCGCTCTACCGCATCAACGCGCTCTGCCTGTGGTGCTGTCTCGCCTGGGCCGCGACCATTCTCATGTTCTGGTACGTGACGGCGCACAATGTGCGGCGCGGTTTCCTTCCCGCGCCCAGCGGGCTGCGTACGTTTGTCTCCGAATGCGGCTGGGTCTTTCCCGTACTGCACATCGGAGTCATCGGCATGCTCATCCTGACGCGCTGGTGGGAATTCTGGACGAGCTGAGAACGGGCGGAAATCGGCGAGGGGCGGCACGGCGGATGAGCGGGTCGGAATCAATGGCGGGACATGGGCGGTGCGGGGTGCGGCGCGTGACGCGCCGTCATCTCCTCGGTGCCGCGGCCGCCTCCGTCCTCGCCGCCGCCGGTGTCATGCGGGCCCCGTGGACCCCGGACGAGCAGAGCCCGCCCCCGCTC
>NZ_JASKYR010000578.1:0-4740 GCF_041028215.1 Streptomyces flavofungini | reverse complement strand
GCTGTGACCGTCCCGTCCGCGGCGCCGCCGGSCGGTCCGGGCGATGCACCGGACCCACCGCCACCGCGCCGCAGGCTCCCACGCTGGGATCCGCTCGTCACCACTGAACGCATCGAACCGGACGTCGGACCGACACGTCGAAGCCCACGGCTTCAGTCGCTGCTCACCGAGCTCGATGAGCGGGACGTCGGCCCGGAAGCTGCGAGCGGGAGTGCTCCATCACCCATGGCGCCGACCGGGGCCACGGGGCCGACCCTGCTCATCCTCGGTCGAGATACGCAAACCGGCCCGCATGCCCCTCGGCGTGCTGCTTGCCTCGCGGCACCTGATCCAGCAGCACCAGGCCCGCCACGAAGCGGCACTGTCCCACCCCGCGCTGCCGTTGACGCCCAGGGCATCGGTGCGATCCGCGCGCACAGCCGATGACCGGGGGGACCTGCCCCACCCCGCGAGTCTGCCGTTGTCACCGTCGGCGGCGCCGACCCCGGATTCGCCCGCGACCGGTCCCGGGCCTCACCTGTGAAGCACCCCGCACGTCGCTAGGAGTCCTCCTCGGCCTCTTCCGGGTGAAGAACCCGGCTCGCCTCCCGCACGAACTTGTCCAAGGCCTCGTGCATGGGCACCAGTTGACGCAAGACCCTCTGCCGCGTGTCGGATTCGGCCCAGGTCACCGCATAGGCAGTGAGCTTCGACGCATCCATCGAGGTCAGATATCCGGCTTGTACGGCCGTGCTCAACGCGGTGGGCGCTCCGTCATCCGAGAGAAGATCGACCAGCTTGGCCACGTCCTCGTAGGCGGGTGTTTCGTCGGGCGAGCTGTGGTGGTCCTCCTGCCACCGCGCCCGTCGCTCGGCGTTTGTCGAATCATCCGACGCCCATACCTGGGCCCGCGCCCGCCACTCCTGCGGCAGCACCCGGGCCGCACCCCGAACCTGCTCCAACTCCCGCTCAACGGCTACGGCCGCATCAAACCGGTGTCCGTCCCCGGCTAGCTTCAGCCCTTCCAGTCTGCTGAAAGCAGCCACAGCAGCCGAGTGCCAACTCCCCTTGTTCCGGCACGCTATGGCTTGACTGATGAACAGCTTGGCCGCATCCCGCACGGACTTCGGGCCTTCGATCGACACCACCTCGTATGACCACCGGGCCCGGACCAGCACCGCGTCGTACGCCTCCGTGTCGGCGTCCAGGTCGGGCCCTGGTTCCATGACGTACCGGTGGACGCCGTCCGCCAGGGCACGTGCGTCGCGGGCGAACTCGGCGTAGACCGCGCGGCGGGCGTCCGTGGCGGCCTGGTCGGCAAGGCCCCGGTTCTGCACCTGCGCGGCAGCCACCGCGCCTCTGCCCCCGGCACGACCGCCCCAGTACGCGGCCAACAGCGCCCCCACCAGCGTGATCACCGCCGCCGCGGCCTCGGGAGATGCCAAGGTGGTCCACAGGGTGGGGTCCTCCTTCCCAGACACGACCGGGCACCACCCTTCCGGCAGATGAGCCCACACACGGTAGCGGCCGCGCGGCGCGGCGACCAGATCGCCGCCCGCCGGGCAGAGCTGAAGCACGAGTGCGTCACCGCCCGCCGACGATGACGACTGCGCCGAGCCCCGGAAATGCACTTGCCGCGACCTCGCTCGTCCATGCCAGGATTCGAGCGTGGAAATGACCGACGTCACGCGTGCGATCGTGGCCGCGACTTCGCTCGCCGCATCCCTCGGCCTGCCGACCCATGACGCAATCGTTCTCCATAATTCGAACAAACTGGCACTGCGACTGATCCCATGCGACGTTCTCGCCCGGGTCGCCCCCGTGGGCCAAGAGGTCGCACGGTTCGAAGTCGAGCTCGCTCAGCGACTCGCCGAGGCCGGATGCCCGGTGTGTCCCCTGGAGCATCGCGTGGACCCACGGGTGTACAGGCGCGATGGCTTCGCGGTGACGCTGTGGACCTACCACGAGCCGGTGACACCTCACCTCCCACCCGTCGACTACGCCAAGGCGCTGGAGCGGTTGCACGCGGGCATGCGCAAGGTCGATGTGCCGAGCGCGAGGTTCACGGACCGGATCACGGAGGCGCAAGAAGTCGTCGCCGACCCGGACCGCTCGCCGGAACTCCCCGACGGCGACCGCGTGTTCCTCAGCGGCAGACTGGCCAACCTGAGACAGGTGATCGACGACCACGGGGCCGTGGAGCAGCTGCTCCACGGCGAGCCGCATCCGGGCAATGTCCTCAGCACGGCGAGCGGCCCGACGTTCATCGACCTTGAGACGTGCTGCCGTGGGCCCGTCGAGTTCGATCTCGCCCATGTCCCCGAGGCGGTCTGCGCGCACTACCGGGACGTCGACCAACGGCTGCTGGAGGACTGCCGACAGCTCGTCATCGCGATGGTCGCCGCCTGGCGCTGGGAGCTTGGCGACCAGTTTCCGCAGGGCGGGCGATTCGGAGAGGTATTGCTGCGCGTGCTGCGCGAGGGTCCTCCCTGGCCGACCCTCGACACCGTGACCAGAGAACTGAACGGACTCTAGGAAACACCGCCGCAGTGCGAGTACGTCAGCTCCGTCCGCGCACCACTCAGTGGTCGCGTCGCTGTGCGCTGGTGACGGCGAGCACGGAAGCGGTCAGTGCCCATACCGCGTAGACGGTCCAGGCTCCGCCGGTCGTCCACGGGAAATCGGTCCGGCGGGGGCCGACCTCCACGAGCCGCGACCACGACTGGTAGAGCGTGGCGTGCCCGGCGACCGCCGACCAGTGGCGGCCCTCGGTAAAGACGATGGGCAGCACGAGGATGACCACCACCGAGGCGATCATGGTGGCCGAGGTGTGCCTGATGACGGTGCCGATCGCCATGCCGACGACCGCGCACACGGGCGCGAGGAGAGCGGACGCCACAACGACACGCAGGGCGCCCGGGTGGCTCATCGGCAGGCCGGCGTCCCGGCCGTCGAGGATGGCCTGCGTCAGCACGAACGAGGCCCCCGCGACGAACGCGCCGAAGACGGTGCCGACCGCCGTCACGACCACCGTTTTGGCGGCCATCACCGAACGGCGGGCCGGAACGGCCGCGAACGTCGTACGAATGGTGCCCGTGCTGTACTCGCCGATGATCGCCAGGGCGCCGATGGCTCCGAGGGCGAGCATCATGACCATGGCGGCGTTCGCCGTGAACGCCTCCCGCAACGCGATTCCGGCACGGACGTAGTCGGCCCGGTCCGCCGCGCTGCGCTGTGCCCAGTAGGTGTAGGTGTCGTAGGCGGTGCCCGCGTTGAACGCGATGACGGCCAGGGCGGTGACCCCGTACGCGATCCAGGTCGAGCGCAGCGACCGAAGCTTGATCCACTCGGCGGCCACCAGGTCGAGGAAGCGGGCACGGGGTTCGGCGCCAAGTCCGTCGACGGGGGCATGTGTCATGGTCACTGGGCATCTCCTGCGAGGTATTGCACGCTGTCGGCGGTGAGCTCCATGAACGCCTCTTCCAAGGAGGCGGACCGAGTGCTCAGGTGGTGCAGCGGAATGCGGTGCTCCATGGCGATCTCACCGATCCGGACCGCGCTCACACCGGTCACGGCAAGCAGGTCGCCCGCCGTCTCCACGGCCGCCCCCTCGGCCGTCAGCAGATCACGCAGGACGTCGGCGGCGAGTGTGCCCACCGTGACGTGTCGCCGGGTGCCACGGGCGGAGAACTCCGTGAGGCTCTCCGCGGCGATCAGCTCGCCGCGCCCGATGACGATCAACTCGTCGGCGGTGTGCTCCATCTCGGACATGAGATGGCTGGAGACGAACACCGTGCGGCCCTCGGCGGCGAGCCGCCTGAACAGGTCACGCACCCACTTCACGCCTTTCGGGTCGAGGCCGTTGAGCGGTTCGTCGAAGAGCAGTACCGGCGGTTCGCCGAGCAGGGCGCAAGCGATGCCGAGCCGCTGTTTCATGCCGAGCGAGAATCCGCCGATACGGCGCCGGGCGACCTCGGCGAGGCCGACCTCCCGCAGCACCTCCTCCACCCGGCGCTGCGGAATGCGGTTGCCGCGGGCCAGGGCGGACAACTGCGCCACCGCGCTGCGCCCGCCGTGCACATCGTGCGCGTCGAGAAGGGAACCGACATGACGCAGCCCGCGGGGCCGGTCGCGAAAGGGACGACCATCGACGGTGACGGTGCCGCTGGTGGGCTCGTGCAGGCCGAGGATCATCCGCAGGGTGGTGCTCTTTCCGGCGCCGTTCGGTCCGAGGAACCCGGTCACCTGCCCGGGTCGCACGGTGAAGGTCAGATTGTCGACGGCCGTCGTGCCGCCGTATCGCTTCGTGAGCTCATTGACTTCGATCACGGGGACAACGATGCCGGTGAGCGACCCGGACCGGCATCGGGCCACCGGTGACAAGCGCGGGGCCCGGGTGTCGACCACGGTTGTACAGCCACGGTCGGCTGCCCGTCGAGTACGTGGTGCTGCCGCGAGCGCCGACGTATTAGCACATGAGGGGATGAGCCGGTAGTCCCTGGATCCGGGGATACGCAAGAGGTGTGATGTACGGCACACTCGGATGTGGCGTAGGGCGCGGCGAGTGCCCCGCGTGCCTCACTCGGTGGCCTGGGTCGCGTCCGCAGGTTCGCGGTGTCTGCCCGGACGCGGGGCCCGCGCGGCAGGCGTGACTCTGCGGACACCCGACCTAGGGGGGCGCGTGATGGGTGCACAGGACGTACGCGGTACGGCAGCGGCCGAGGCGCTGGCGTACCGCGTACGTCCTGTGCACCCATCACG
>NZ_JASKYR010000577.1:0-4863 GCF_041028215.1 Streptomyces flavofungini | reverse complement strand
CCGCGCAGGGTCTCGGGGGCGCTGTAGTCGGCGATCCGCAGCTCGACGCCGCGCTCGGCGAGGTCGGCGGCCTTGGCCTTGTCGCGGACCACCGCGGCGATCCCGGACGCGGGGACGCCGGAGGCGAGCAGCCCCTCGACGACGAGACGGCCGAGGTGTCCGGTGGCGCCGGTGACGACGATGCTCATGGGTGACAACTCCTGTGACGCGGTTCAAGTTCCGTTTTCGGTACGTCACTCACCTTAGATAGGGCGCTAACTATTGGAAAGTACCCACTTTGAAGTAAGGTACCGACATGAAAGTTAGTGAGATGCGCGCGGAGCGGCAGCGGCACGGCGAGGCGATGTGCCCGCACCGCCTCGTTCTTGAGCACGTCACGAGCCGCTGGGGCGTCCTCGTCCTCATCGCCCTGGCGGAGCGCCCGTACCGCTTCAGCGAGCTGCGCCGCGCCATCGGCCGCGTCAGCGAGAAGATGCTGACCCAGACCCTCCAGACGCTGGAGCGCGACGGCATGGTGCACCGCGACGCCAAGCCCGTCATCCCGCCCCGCGTCGACTACTCCCTCACGGAGCTGGGCCGCGAGGCCGCCGAGCAGGTCACGTCCCTCGCGTCCTGGACGAAGCGCCGCATGGACGACGTGGAGCAGGCGCGCGCGGCATACGACGAGGCCCGGTCCTGAACCCTCAGGACCGGGCCTCGCCGAAGAGACGGCCGACGCCGGACTAGCCGACGACGGTCCAGGTGTCGCCGCCCGCGAGGAGTGCGGCGAGGTCGCCCTTGCCGTTGTGTTCGATGGCGGTGTCGAGCTGGTCGGCCATGAGGGTGTCGTAGACCGGGCGTTCGATGTTGCGGAAGACGCCGATCGGGGTGTGGTGCAGGGTGTCCGGGTCGGCGAGCCGGGAGAGCGCGAAGGCGGTGGTCGGGGACGTGGCGTGCGCGTCGTGGACCAGGATGTCGCCTTCGTTGTCCTCGGTGACCGCGACGACCTTGAGGTCGCCGGTGGCCGGGTCGCGCACGACGCCCTTGGAGTTCTCGGTGCCGAAGCGGATGGGCCGGCCGTGTTCCAGGCGGATGACGGCTTCCTCTGCCTGCTGTTTGTCCTTGAGGACCTCGAAGGCGCCGTCGTTGAAGATGTTGCAGTTCTGGTAGATCTCCACCAGGGCAGTGCCGGGGTGGTCGGCGGCCGCGCGCAGCACGCTGGTGAGGTGTTTGCGGTCGGAGTCGACGGTGCGGGCCACGAAGGAGGCTTCCGCGCCGATGGCCAGGGAGACCGGGTTGAAGGGGGCGTCCAGGGAGCCCATCGGGGTCGACTTGGTGATCTTGCCGACCTCGGAGGTGGGGCTGTACTGGCCCTTGGTCAGGCCGTAGATCCGGTTGTTGAACAGCAGGATCTTGAGGTTGACGTTGCGGCGCAGGGCGTGGATGAGGTGGTTGCCGCCGATGGAGAGCGCGTCGCCGTCGCCGGTGACCACCCAGACGCTCAGGTCGCGGCGGGAGGAGGCGAGGCCGGTGGCGATGGCCGGGGCGCGGCCGTGGATGGAGTGCATCCCGTAGGTGTTCATGTAGTACGGGAAGCGGGAGGAGCAGCCGATGCCGGAGACGAAGACGATGTTCTCCTTGGCCAGGCCGAGGTCGGGCATGAAGCCCTGCACGGCGGCAAGCACGGCGTAGTCACCGCAGCCGGGGCACCAGCGCACCTCCTGGTCGGACTTGAAGTCCTTCATGGACTGCTTGGCCTCGGCCTTGGGCACCAGGGAAAGCGCTTCGATCGTGCTCCCGGTGCCTTCCGACTCGGCCGTCTTGGTGTCAGCCATCGATGGCCTCCTTCAGAGCGGTGGCGAGTTGTTCGGCCTTGAACGGCATGCCGTTGACCTGGTTGTACGAGACCGCGTCGATCAGGTACTTGGCCCTGATGAGGGTGGCGAGCTGGCCGAGGTTCATCTCGGGGATCACCACCTTGTCGTAGCCCCGCACGACCTCGCCCAGGTTGGCGGGGAAGGGGTTGAGGTGGCGCAGATGGGCCTGCGCGATGGGCTGCCCGGCCGCGCGCAGGCGGCGCACCGCGGCGGTGATCGGGCCGTAGGTGGAGCCCCAGCCGAGGACCAGCGTGCCGGCCTCGCCGGTCGGGTCGTCGACCTCCAGGTCGGGCACCTGGATGCCGTCGACCTTGGCCTGGCGGGTGCGGACCATGAAGTCGTGGTTGGCCGGGTCGTAGGAGATGTTGCCCGTGCCGTCCTGCTTCTCGATGCCGCCGATGCGGTGCTCCAGGCCCGGCGTGCCCGGGATCGCCCAGGGGCGGGCCAGGGTCTGCGGGTCGCGCTTGTAGGGCCAGAAGACCTCGGTGCCGTCGTCGGCGGTGTGGTTGAAACCGGAGGCGAACTGCACCCGCAGATCGGGCAGTTCGTCGACCTCGGGGATGCGCCAGGGCTCGGAGCCGTTGGCCAGGTAGCCGTCGGAGAGCAGGAAGACCGGGGTGCGGTAGGTGACCGCGATCCGGGCCGCCTCCAGGGCGGCGTCGAAGCAGTCCGCCGGGGTCTTCGGCGCCACGATCGGCACCGGCGCCTCGCCGTTGCGCCCGTACATCGCCTGTAGCAGGTCGGCCTGCTCGGTCTTGGTGGGCAGCCCCGTGGAGGGGCCGCCGCGCTGGATGTCCACCACCAGCAGCGGCAGCTCCAGGGAGACCGCCAGGCCGATGGTCTCCGACTTCAGCGCCACGCCGGGGCCGGAGGTGGTGGTCACCGCCAGGCTGCCGCCGAACGCCGCGCCCAGCGCCGCGCCGATCCCGGCGATCTCGTCCTCGGCCTGGAAGGTGCGCACCCCGAAGTTCTTGTGCCGGGACAGCTCGTGCAGGATGTCCGAGGCCGGGGTGATGGGATAGGAGCCCAGATACAGCGGCAGGTCCGCCTGGCGCCCGGCGGCGATCAGTCCGTAGGACAGCGCCAGGTTCCCGGAGATGTTGCGGTAGGTGCCGGTGGGGAAGGCGGTGGCGGCCGGGGCGACCTCGTAGGAGACCGCGAAGTCCTCGGTGGTCTCGCCGAAGTTCCAGCCCGCCCGGAACGCGGCGATGTTCGCCTCCGCGATCGCGGGCTTCTTGGCGAACTTGGTCCGCAAGAACCTTTCCGTGCCCTGGGTCGGCCGGTGATACATCCACGACAGCAGCCCCAGCGCGAACATGTTCTTGGAGCGGCCCGCGTCCTTGCGGGAGAGGTCGAAGTCCTTCAGCGCCTCCACCGTCAGCGTGGTCAGCGGCACCGGATGCAGGCTGTAGCCGTCCAGCGAGCCGTCCTCAAGGGGCGAGGTGTCATAGCCCACCTTCTGCATCGCCCGCCTGGAGAACTCATCGGTGTTCACGATGACCTCCGCGCCGCGCGGCACATCGGCGATGTTCGCCTTCAGCGCCGCCGGGTTCATCGCCACCAGTACGTTCGGCGCGTCGCCCGGCGTGAGGATGTCGTGGTCGGCGAAGTGCAGCTGGAAGGAGGAGACACCCGGCAGCGTCCCGGCCGGCGCCCGGATCTCGGCCGGGAAGTTCGGTAGCGTCGACAGGTCATTGCCGAACGACGCCGTCTCCGAAGTGAACCGGTCGCCCGTGAGCTGCATGCCGTCACCGGAGTCACCCGCGAAGCGGATGATCACCCGGTCCAGACGCCGCACATCCTTCTCGGGCGACGTGCGTTGCTCTCCGACGACTGCCGCGTCGGCCTGCTCCGCTTGGCTACTGACCTGGCTGGTCACTGAACTGGACCTCCCTCAAGGCGGCTGAGCGAGAGCGCCGGGACGCCCGGTGTTCCCAGGGCCCACCCTACGTCTGTAAGGGGCGCCTTCCTCGGGTAGCTCGCATGATGGACGCCCTTTTGAGACGCCTTCTTGCACTGATTTGCCATGTTTTGCCTCGCCCCCCGGCCCTTCATAGATGACGCTCCCCGCTCATCCCTTGGTTCTAGGACTATCTATGGCTCGTACAGGTGCTCGGTGCTTGATCGGTGCTCTTTGTGATCGAGAGATGGTTTTCCGTGATGCTTTTGGGTCAACCATTTACCCGGCAGATTGTCCGCCGGTCATGAGTTGAGGTAGGTGAGAACAGCGAGCACGCGACGGTGATCCCCGTCACTCTGGGAGAGCCCGAGCTTCAGGAAGATGTTGCTCACGTGCTTCTCGACCGCCCCGTCGCTCACCACGAGCTGCCGGGCGACCGCGGAGTTCGTCCGCCCTTCGGCCATCAGGCCGAGTACCTCGCGCTCACGCGGTGTAAGCCCCGCGAGGACGTCCTGTTTGCGGCTGCGGCCGAGCAGCTGCGCCACGACCTCCGGGTCCAGGGCCGTACCGCCCCCGGCCACCCGCACCACCGCGTCGACGAACTCCCGCACCTCGGCCACCCGGTCCTTCAGCAGATAGCCCACGCCCCGGCTCGACCCGGCGAGCAGCTCGGTGGCGTACTGCTCCTCGACGTACTGCGAAAGGACCAGCACCCCGAGGCCGGGGTGGCGCTGACGCAGCAGCACCGCGGCCCGCACCCCCTCGTCGGTGTGTGTCGGCGGCATCCGCACGTCGGCCACGACCACGTCCGGCAGGGCGTCCTGCGCCGCGAGGTCGGTGATCGTCTTGATCAGCGCCTCGGCGTCACCCACACCGGCGACCACATCGTGCCCGCGGTCGGTCAGCAACCGGGTCAGGCCCTCCCTGAGCAGCACTGAATCCTCGGCGATGACCACCCGCACTGTGTCCTCCACTGTTCTCGGCCCCCCGACCGCTCGGCTGCCGGGGCCCCGTCCGACGTCCGTCACGTCGGCCCGTACACCCGGCCTCCTCAGTATCGCGCGATCGGCGGCGGCTCACCGGCTCTGTCACCGGACAGTTCACGCC
>NZ_JASKYR010000576.1:0-4935 GCF_041028215.1 Streptomyces flavofungini | reverse complement strand
CCTCCACGCCGTCGTCTCCACCCTGCGCGACCTGGACTTCGGCGACACCCCGCCCGCCGCCGCCTACCGCGCCCAGGCCCCCGGACGGACCGACGACGCCACCCAGGAGCACGCCCATGGCACCCGCTGACCTCACCCTCACCGAGGCCTCGGACGCGATACGGGAGCGCCGCCTCTCCCCCGTCGAACTCGTCGACGCGGTCCTCGACCGCGTCGAGCGGACGGAACCCCGTCTGCACGCCTACGCGGCCGTGACGGCCGACCGGGCACGCCACGCGGCCCGCGAGGCCGAGCACGAGATCGCCGCCGGGCGGTACCGGGGCGCGTTGCACGGGGTGCCCATGGGCCTCAAGGACCTCATCGATGTCGGCGGCATGGCGACCGAGGCCGGTTCGAGGGTCCGCGCGGAGCACCGCGCCGACTCCGACAGCGCGGTCGCCGAACGGCTCGCGCGGGCCGGTGCCGTCCTGCTGGGCAAGACGCACACGCACGAGTTCGCCTTCGGGCTGACCACACCGCAGACGCACAACGCCTGGGACCAGCGGCGCGTGGCGGGCGGTTCGAGCGGCGGCTCCGCGGTCGCCGTGGCCGCAGGGAGCGCCGCCTTCGCCCTGGGCACCGACACCGGCGGGTCGATCCGCGTGCCCGCCTCGCTCAACGGCGTCGTCGGCCTCAAGCCCACCTACGGCCTGGTGTCACGGCACGGCGTCACCTCCCTGTCCTGGTCCCTGGACCACGTGGGCCCGATCACCCGGACCGTCCAGGACGCCTTCCTCGTACTGGCCGAACTGGCCGGGCACGACCCGCGCGACCCGGCGTCCGTGCCCGCCCCCGACGGCCCGCTCCGGTGGGAGGGCGGCACCGACCTGTCCGGGGTGCGCGTCGGGGTGCCGCGCAACCACTACTTCGACCACGTCGACCCCGAGGTCGAGGCCGCCGTCCGCGCCGCCGTCGCACGGCTCGCGGAGCTCGGCGCCCGCCTCGTCGACGTCGGGATCCCGATGGCCGGTCACCTCCAGGCCGTGCAGTGGGGGCTCATGGTGCCCGAGGCCACCGCCTACCACGAGCGCGGCCTGCGGAGCGTGCCCGACCTGTACGCCGATGACGTCCGCGGCCTGCTCGAAGCGGGCGAGCTGATGAGCGCCGGGGACTACCTGCGCGCCCAGCGCGCCCGCACCCTGATGCGGCAGGCGTGGGCGGAGATGCTCGCCGACGTCGACGTCATCGCCGCGCCGACGGTGCCCATGACGGCGGCACCGGTCGGTCAGGAGACGGTCACCTGGCCCGACGGCACGGTGGAGAGCGTCCCGGACGCCTACGTACGGCTCTCCGCCCCCGCCAACATCACCGGTGTCCCCGCGCTCACCGTGCCGGTGGGACAGGACGCGGCGGGGCTGCCGATCGGCATGCAGCTGCTGGGCCGCCCCTTCGGCGAGGGCGTGCTCCTGCGTACCGGGCACGCCTACGAGCGGTCCCGGGAGCTTTCGCCCTCGCTTCGAGGCGGTGCTCTCTCACCAGGTGCTCCCACACCGGGTGGTGCCCTCTCACCAGGTGGTGCTCTTTAAAGTGGTGCCATGAGTCGCAGACCAATGGTGCGTCCGGGCGGGCGCAGCGCCCGGGTCCAGGAGGCGGTGCACGCGGCCGTGCGCGACCTCCTCGCGGAGGCGGGGCGCGAGAACCTGACCGTGCCCATGATCGCCGCACGGGCCGGTGTCACACCGTCGACCGTCTACCGCCGCTGGGGCGACCTGCAAGAACTCCTCTCCGACGTGGCCGTGGAGCGCCTGCGCCCCGAGAGCGCGCCGGACGACCACGGTGGCCTCACTGCGGACATGAGCGCGTGGGCGGAGCAGTTCCTCGACGAGATGTCCTCGCCCGCCGGGCGCGCCTACATCCGCGACGCCCTGCTCGGCGACCCCGACGGCAGCAACGCCGGCCAGTGTTCCGCCTACGCCGCCGAGCAGATCGACGTCATCCTCGCGCGGGCCGCCGAGCGAGGGGAGGCGGTGCCGGGCACGGAGACCGTCGTCGACGGTGTCGTCGCGCCGATCATGTACCGCATCCTCTTCCGCCCGACGGAGCTCGACGCGCCGTACGCGCGACGGCTCGTGGCGTCGGTGCTGGGCGACTGACCGGGATCAGCAGGGGGCACACCACGGAGGCCGCGTGGGGGCCGTACGTTTAATCGCGTGACCCCGCGGGCCGGGCGCGTTATCGTCGGCTCCATGAACGTCATCGGACGAGACACCTTCGCGACCGCGCGAGCGACCAGCTCGCCGGTTGCCGCCGCCTGACGTCCTCTTCCCATCGGCGACCGGAAACGGCCCGCCGATGATGACTCCCTGACTCCGGCTCCACCGCCTGAATCCGGTGATCGTGCACGTGCGGACCGTGGTCCGGCCGCCTCCCGCGCCCGTACGCGAAGGAGCCACTCCCGTGCATTCCCACCTCACCCCACAGACACTGAGCACCGACCGGATCATCCGGACGTTCGTCGAGTACTTCGAGGAGCGCGGACACCACCGCACGACCGGGTCGACGCTGCTGCCCCCGCCCGGTGACCCGGTGCTGTTCACCACCTCGGGCATGCATCCGCTCACCCCCTATCTGGAGGGGCGCCCGCATCCCCTGGGCAGGCGTCTGGTCAACGTACAGCGCTGTCTGCGCACCACCGACCTGGAGGAGGTCGGCGACCTCACCCATCTGACGGTCTTCGAGATGCTGGGCACCTGGTCGCTCGGCGACTACGACGGCCCGCAGAGCCTCGACTGGGGGTACGGGCTGCTCACCGAAGGCTTCGGCATCGACCCGAGGCTGCTGCACGCCACGGTCTTCGGCGGCGACGAGCAGGTCGGTCCCGACACACCCTCCCTTGAGGTGTGGCAGCGGCACGGCGTCCCCGTGGAACTCACCGTCGAGGACAACTGGTGGCACAACGGACCGACGGGCCCGTGCGGGCCCGACTCCGAGATCTTCCTGTGGCTCGGTGACACCCCGCCGCGCTCGACACCCACCCAGGACGACCGGTGGGTGGAGGTGTGGAACCACGTGATGATGCGCCACCGCAGGCTGGAGGACGGCTCGCTCGTGCCGCTCCCCCAGCGCAACATCGACACCGGTCTCGGCCTTGAGCGGCTGGCCTCCCTGCTCCAGGGCAGGACGTCGGTGTTCGAGTGCGACATCTTCGACCCCTGGCGGCGTCACGTCCCCTCGCTGTGGACCCTGGACGAACCCACACTGCGGCTGGTCTGCGACCATCTGCGCTCGGCCATGGTGGTCATCGGCGACGGCGTGCGCCCGGCCAACACCGGCCGCGGCTATGTGCTGCGGCGCCTGGTGCGCCGGGTGCTCACCGTACTGTGGCGCGACGACCCCTCGCGCGAACTGGGCTCGCTGCCGGACGAGTTGTTCCGGCACACCCGTGACCACTTCCGCCAGGAGACGGACGAGGAGGACGTACGGAAGGTGCTCCGCGAGGAGGAGCAGCGCTTCCGCCGCCTCCTGGAGCGCGGCAGGCAGGTCCTTTCCCGCCCCCGCTTCCGGGGCCCGCTGGACGAGGAGGACCTGCACTACCTCCACGACACGCACGGCCTGCCGCGCGACCTCGTGCTGAGCCTGCGGGAGGAGTGAGGGGGCGGGCACCCGGACCCGGGACCGGTTACGCGGCCAACTCGGTGGCCAGCGCCCTGGCGTGGGACTCTGCGGCGGCGAGTGACTCGGCGCGCGATGCCTCGTACAACGGGACGAGGTCGGCCATCGCCGGGACCGTCGGGGCCATGGTCAGCTCCGGGACGATGAAGGTGACGTCCAGGCCGAGTCCGTCGCCGAGCGCCTTGTGCAGGAAGTCCTGCACGAAGTCGTTGCCGTGGTTGGGCGTGCCCTCGCGGTAGGAGCCGCCCCTGCTGGTCACGACGACGGTGCGCTTGCCCGCGAGGGTGGGGTTCGCCGTCCCCGCGGTGCGGCCGATGGCGAAGACGTGGTCGAGCCAGGCCTTGAGCGTCGAGGGGATGGAGAAGTTGTACATGGGGGCCGCGAGCAGGAGCACGTCCGCGCTCTCGGCCTCCTCGATCAGCTCGCCCCGCAGCGCGAAGGCCGCCCGTTCCTCGGGGGTGCGGTCGGCGGGGGCGGTGAATCCGGCGTAGAAGGCGTCGGCCCGCAGGTGGGGCAGCGGGTCCGCGTCGAGGTCACGGTAGATCACCGTGCCCCGCGGGTGCTCGCTCTCCCAGGCCTCGCGGAACGCGGCGGTGACCGCGCGGGAGTGCGAGTTGTCGCCGTTGAGCGAGGTGTCGATGTGCAGCAGGGTGGCCATGATGACGCTCCATGAGTGACAGGCGGAACAGCGCGGCAGCGCGACAGGTGACTCGGTGTGAAGGGGACCCCCCGTGGCGCCCCCTTCACACCGCACAGCCTGCTTCCTCAAGCGCGCTTCAGGTCCACCCCCTGTGATTCACTTCACCCGTCTGCCCCGCCGGTTCGTCCTAGGCCGTGTCCGCAAAGTGCTGTGGTCGTTGGTCTGTTCGTGGTGCGTCGTCATGAGCTGAGTGATGAGTCGTGGGCGGTGATCGAGCCGTTTCTGGCTCCACCGCGGATGGGTCGTCCGGYGCGGGATCGCCGGCAGGTGGGCAACGGGATCCTGTGGAAGCTGTCCACCGGGGCTGCCTGGCGGCCTGAGTGATGAGTCGTGGGCGGTGATCGAGCCGTTTCTGGCTCCACCGCGGATGGGTCGTCCGGTGCGGGATCGCCGGCAGGTGGTCAACGGGATCCTGTGGAAGCTGTCCACCGGGGCTGCCTGGCGGGACCTGCCCGAGCGGTATGGCCCGTGGAAGACGGTCTATGAACGTTTCCGCCGCTGGTCTGCCGACGGCACCTGGGACCGCCTCCTGGCCCACGTCCAGCAGCACTCGGACGCGGTCGGTGGGGTCGMCTGGACCGTTG
>NZ_JASKYR010000575.1:0-4991 GCF_041028215.1 Streptomyces flavofungini | reverse complement strand
GTCCGCGAGGCCGTCCAGGTGCAGGCCGCGGGTGAGGGCGGCGGGGGCCGCCGCGGTGGCCGTCGCGGCGAGGAGCGGGCCCGCGCCGAGTGCCGTCAGGACGCCGCCCGCGCCCGCCGCGCAGAGGCCGACCACGAGACCGGCCAGGGGAGCGCACTGCATGCCGCCGCGCGCGGCACCGCGATCCAGCGGGTGACCTGCACGGGGAGCGCGGTGAGGGTGCCGAAGGCGAAACGTATGCCGTCGGCGGGGGAGGTTCTGGACACCGGCGAAGGCTACCCCGGAGGGATGCCCGGGCCTGCGGGGCGCCCGCGGGGGACGGAGGATGGCCGCATGGACGACTGGTGGTACCGGAACGTCGTCGAGCCGGGGAAGCTGCCGCTGCTGCTCGCGCTGGTCTCCTTCGTGGGCTCGTTCCTGGTGACCCGCACCATCACGCGGCTGATCCGGGCGGGCAAGGGCCCCTTCCGGAACATCCGTACGGGTGACGTGCACGTCCACCACGTGGTCCCCGGCATCTTCCTGATGCTGGTCGGCGGGTTCTGGGCGGTGGCGGCCGGGCGGCACGGTGCCGGACCGCTGTACGCGGCCGTGATCTTCGGCATCGGCGCCGGGCTCGTGCTCGACGAGTTCGCGCTGATCCTGCACCTCGACGACGTCTACTGGAGCGAGCAGGGCCGCAAGAGCGTGGAGGCCGTCATGCTCACGGCCGCCCTCGTCGTCCTCGTCCTCACCGGCTTCACGCCGCTCGGCGTCAACGAACTGACGCCCGCCGAACGGCAGAACCGCGCCGCGTTCGCCCTGAACGTCGGCATCAACTGCGCCTTCGCGCTGATCGCCCTCTTCAAGGGCAAGCTGCGGACCGCCCTGATGGGCATGGTCGTGCCGTTCGTCGCGCTGGTCGGCGCCGTCCGCCTGGCCCGGCCCGGGTCGGCGTGGGCGCGGCGGTTCTACGGCCGCAGGCCGCGGGCACGCGCGCGTGCGGGACTCCGGGCCTTCCGGCACGACCGGCGCTGGGCGGTGCCGCGCCGCAGGCTTCAGGACTTCATCGGCGGATTCTCGCCGCAGGCGCGGCCGTCGCCGGACCCGGAGCGCCCGCCGCCCCGGCGGCGGTGACGCGGCGAGGAGAGCGCGCAGAGCACGAGCACGGCGGCGATCGCGGCCAGGTGCTCCTTGCCCGCGAGGTTGTCCTTGACGAGCAGCTCGGCGACCATCAGGGCGGTCACCAGGGCCGCCGTCACGTAGGCCCGGTAGCGCCAGCACACGTACACCGCGAGGCCGACGACGGCGGCCGACGGGCCGGTGTCCACCACCTGGGCGTCGGAACCGGGAAGCCCGATCGGGTGATCCGGGCCCAGGGCGATGCCCACGCGCGCGTAGAGCGTGCCCGCGAGGGTGGCGACGTAGCCGACGACGAGCGTGCGCCACCGGCCCAGGCAGATCTCGCAGATCCCGAAGACGAGCAGGATCTGCGCGAGCGCCCCCCACACGGGCAGGTCGAGCGCGGGCACGAAGAGGGAGAGCGGGGTGCGGAGCAGGGCGAGCCAGAGCGGGTCGTCGGCGCGCACCGAGCCGGTGTTCTGTACGAACTGGTAGCCCCAGGCCTGGTTCTGCGTGTACTGGAGGAGCGCGGTGAGGCAGACCGCGCCCAGCGTCATCGGCACGGCCCGCAGCCGCCGGGCGACGAGGGCGTCGCGCACGGTGGCGTACAGCTCGCCCCACTCGGCGCGGGCGCGGCGGGCCAGGGTGCTCATCGTCTCGACTCCAGATGTTTGCGGTGCAGCCACTTCGGCAGGCCCGGCGCCTCCAGGAACCCTTCCGCGCGGGCGGCGGCGATGCCGATGCGCGGCAGGTCGCCGCTCTTCTCGAAGAGGAGGAAGCGGGGTTCCCAGATGGGCCGGTACTTGGCGTTGGCGCGGTACAGGGACTCGATCTGCCACCACCGCGAGAAGAAGCTGAGCAGCGACCGCCACAGGCGCAGGACCGGGCCCGCACCGAGCCGGGAGCCACGTTCGAAGACCGACCTGAACATCGCGAAGTTGAGTGAGACCTGCGTGATCCCGATCTCCGGGGCGCGCTGGAGGAGTTCGATGACCATGAACTCCATCAGACCGTTCTCGGCGTCCCTGTCACGCCGCATCAGATCCAGGGAGAGCCCGTGCGGGCCCCAGGGCACGAAGGACAGCACCGCGCGCAACTCGCCCTCGCCTTCCCCCGCGCGGCTGTCCCTGCATTCGAGCATCACGCACCGCCCGTCCGCCGGATCGCCGAGCCGCCCGAGCGCCATGGAGAATCCGCGCTCGGTGGCGCCGTCGCGCCAGTCGTCGGCGCGCTTCAGGAGGTACGCCATCTCGTCGGCCGGGATCTCCTCGTGCCGCCGGACGCGCACCCGGTAGCCCGCGCGCCGCACGCGGTTGTAGGCCTGCCGGACGGTGCGCATGGCCCGCCCCTCCAGGGTGAACTCGGCGGTGTCGACGATCGCCTCGTCCCCCAGTTCGAGGGCGTCGAGGCCGTGCCGCGCGTAGACGGTGCCCGCCTCCTCGCTCGCGCCCATCACGGCGGGCAGCCAGCCGTGCTCGCGGGCCTCGGCGAGCCAGGGATCGATCGCGCCCGGCCAGGCCTCCGGGTCGCCGATGGGGTCGCCGGAGGCCAGCGAGACACCGCTGACGACGCGGTAGGCGACGGCCGCCTTGCCGGTCGGCGACCAGACGACGCTCTTCTCGCGGCGCAGCGCGAAGTAGCCGAGGGAGTCGCGCTCGCCGTGCCGGGCGAGCAGGGCGCGCAGCCGCTCCTCGTCCTCCTCGGTGAGCGGGTCGACCGCCCTGCGGGAGCGGAACGCCGCGTACAGGACGGCGCAGAGCAGCAGCGCGCTCAGGATGTTGACGCAGACGTTGACCCAGCCGGGCGTGAGGATGCCCTCGAAGCGCTCGTCGTCGGCGGCGAGCGAGACCAGGCGCATGGTGCCGTAGCGCCAGCGGTCGAGGAAGGACGAGCGGTAGTCGTCGTGCGCGCGGTTGGTGGCGGTGACGAGCAGCGTCGCGAGCAGCGAGGCCACCAGGAGCCCGCCGACCGCGACGACCGAGGCCAGCTTGGGGTTGGCGCGGTCGCCCTTGGCGTAGAACTCGCGCCGCCCGACGAGCAGGGCGGCCACGAAGGCGGCGGTCAGGACGAGCGAGATCCAGTTCTGCGCGTAGGCGCGGATCTCCGGGAAGAGCATCGCGAAGGCGAAGAGCAGCAGGAAGAGGCCGCTGAGGACGAGGTTGAGAATCCACGCGGCGCGCTTGCGGCGCCGCATGGTGATCGCCAGGAAGAGCGTGAACGCCCCGGAGGCGAAGCCCGCGGTCAGCAGGTACGGGGTGAAGTAGTTCTCCGTGTTGTGCTGCCGGAGGTCCTGCCCCAGGGAGACCCACACCGCGCTCAGGAAGTTGATGAACGTGACGGCGCGGAGGTACCAGACGGTGAAACCGGCGGCGCGGCGCTGTGTGAGGGTGCGGGGTCGCTGTCGCGCGGTGACTGTCTGCTCATCTCCCATGAAAAGGGATCATATGGGTCCGTGGCAGGCTGCCTTGTACCTGTTCACGCCCTTTGTGCCGCGCCTGTGCCGTTCGCTCGGCGCTCGGCTCTCGGCTCTCAGCTCCCGGTTATCGGCTTGTCTACTGGGCGGGCGGCGCGTCCGGGCCGGGTGCGGCGGTTGCCGGGCCGGGTCCCGTGCCGACCGGCTCCTCGCCGCTCTGCGTCGGCTCCTGGCCGTTCTCCGTCGGCTCCTGCCCGCTCTCCGTCGGCTTCCGCTCGGGCAGCTCCGCCGACAGGGCCGCCGCGGCCCGCACCAGGGGCAGCGCGAGCAGCCCGCCGACGCCCTCGCCGACCTTGACGCCATGGGTGAGCAGCGGTTCGAGTGCCATCCGGTCCAGCGCCTTGGCCTGGGCGGGCTCCCCGCTGTCGTGCCCCGCGAGCCACCAGTCCGGTGAGCGGAACGCGACCCGCTGGGCGACCAGCGCCGCCGCCGAGGCCACGACGCCGTCGAGGATCACCGGAGTGCGCCGCACCGCGCACTGGAGCAGGAACCCGGTCATCGCGGCCAGGTCGGCGCCGCCCACGGCGGCGAGCAGTTCGAGCTGGTCGCCGAGGACCGGGCGCGCCCGCCGCAGGGCGTCGCGCACGGCCGCGCACTTGCGCATCCACGCCAGGTCGTCGATGGCCTCGCCGCCCCGTCCGGTCACCACCGAGGCGTCGGTGCCGCAGAGCGCGGCGATCAGGGTGGCCGCGGGGGTCGTGCCGCCCACGCTGATGTCGCCGAGGACCACCAGGTCGGTGCCGGAGTCGGCCTCCTCGTCGGCCACGGCCATGCCCGCGCGTACGGCCTGCTCGGCCTCATCGGCGGTCAGCGCGTCCTCGGTGTCGATACGTCCCGAGCCGCGCCGCACCCGGTG
This sequence comes from Streptomyces flavofungini, assembly GCF_041028215.1. GTDB lineage: Bacteria > Actinomycetota > Actinomycetes > Streptomycetales > Streptomycetaceae > Streptomyces > Streptomyces flavofungini_B. The sequence continues at coordinate 561 of NZ_JASKYR010000575.1, read as the reverse complement.
CCCCGCGACCTCGGCGGGCAGTTCGGCGGGGTCGCAGTCCAGTGCCATGTCGACGACGCGGACCGGCACGTCCAGGCGGCGCGCGAGCACGGCCGAGGGGCTCTCACCGGCGAGCACGGACCGCACCAGGGTGGCGGCGCTCCCCGCGGGCCGCGCCGAGACGCCGAGCCCGGCGACCCCGTGGTCACCGGCGAAGAGGACCACGCGGGGGCGCTCGACCGGCCTGACCGGCACCGCGGACTGGGCCGCCGAGAGCCACTCGCCCAGTTCGTCGAGGCGGCCGAGGGCGCCGGGCGGCAGGGCCTGCCGCGCCCTGCGCTCCTCGGCGTCGCGGCGCACCCCGCCGTCGGGGCGCTCGATCAGGTCGGTGAAGTCGTCGAGATTCAGCGAGCTCATTCGCCGAACAGTACCGGCAGGGGCGGGGCCGGTGCGTGTACGGGCCCTGTAGCGGCGGTGGGCCCCGCGGTGGCCTTGGCACCCCGCCTGAAGGGTGGTCACGCCGAGGCGCCGGACGCCACGGGCGCGTGACGTCGTTGCCCGGCCGCCCTCGATCCCTTACGT
>NZ_JASKYR010000574.1:0-4901 GCF_041028215.1 Streptomyces flavofungini | reverse complement strand
GCTCTGGCCCGTCCGACGACGTCACCTCCTGCGCCTCGGTCCCCGGCCGGCCGGACCGGACGCATGAGGGCGGCTGTCCCCAACAGCCGTGTGACGTGATCAGACTCGTGGCCCCCCCCCCCCCCCCCCCCCCCCCCCCCCCCCCCCCCCCCCCCCCCCCCCCCCCCCCCCCCGTACCGCCCTGTTCGCGGGGGCCGCCGCGACCACCGGGGCCGTGGCGGCCCCGACGCCGCCGCCGGGCGACGGCCAGGGCCGCATCGTCGGCGCGGACCGCCCCGGCGCGGTCGACGGCTCGTACATCGTCACCTTCAAGAACTCGGTCGCCCGCGCCGACGTCCCCGCCTCCGCGAAGGCGCTCGCCAAGGAGCACGCGGGCAGTCTGCGCTACACCTACACCGCCGCCCTGCGCGGCTTCGCCGTGCGGATGAGCGAGCGCGAGGCCAGGGAACTGGCCGCCGACCCCTCGGTGGCCCGCGTGGAGGCGGACGCGGCGGCCTACGCCGTGGACACGCAGACCAACCCGCCCTCCTGGGGCCTGGACCGTGTCGACCAGCGCGATCTGCCGGTGGACAAGAACTACACGTACGGCACCAAGGCCGGGAACGTGAACGCATACATCGTCGACACCGGTATCCGCATGAGCCACCGCGACTTCGGGGGCCGCGCGGTCAGCGGCTACGACTTCATCGACAACGACTCCAACGCCTCCGACTGCCAGGGCCACGGCACCCATGTCGCCGGAACCGTCGGCGGCGGTTCGTACGGCGTCGCCAAGGGCGTCAAGCTGGTCGGCGTCCGCGTGCTCAACTGCCAGGGCACCTCGGGCGACACCTGGGCCCCGGTCCTGGCCGGGATCGACTGGGTCACCAAGAACGCGGTCAAGCCCGCCGTGGCCAACATGAGCATCGGCGGCGGCAAGACCCAGTCCGTCAACGACGCCGTGGCCGCCTCCATATCCTCCGGGGTGACCTGGGTCGTGGCGGCGGGCAACAACAACGCCGACTCCTGCTCGTACTCCCCGTCCTCCACCCCGTCGGCCATCACGGTCGGCGCCACCAACAGCCGGGACGCCCGCGCCACCGGCTGGTCCAACGGGCAGGGCTCCAACTACGGCTCCTGTCTGGACATCTTCGCGCCGGGCGACAGCATCGTCTCCTCGTCCAACTCCGGTGACAGCGCCTCGCAGACGATGAGCGGCACCTCGATGGCCTCCCCGCACGTCGCGGGCGCCGCCGCCCTGCTGCTCGCCGCCAACCCGACGTGGAGCCCGGCCCAGGTCCGCGACAAGCTGGTCGCCGACGCCACCTCCGGAAAGGTCACCGACCCGCGCACCGGCTCGCCGAACAAGCTCCTGTACACCGGCGGCGGCAGCACCCCGCCCACCGGCAAGAAGTTCGAGAACACCGACGACTACCAGATCCGCGACAACGCCACCGTCGAGTCACCCCTCCCGGTCACCGGCGTCACCGGAAAGGCCCCCGCCAACCTGTCCGTCACCGTCGACATCCGCCACACCTTCCGCGGTGACCTCAAGGTCGAGCTGGTGGCCCCCGACGGCACCGCCTACCTCCTGAAGGACTACAACAGCGCCGACAGCGCGGACGACGTCCAGGCCACCTACAGCGTCGACGCCTCCAGCGAGACCGCCGACGGCACATGGAAGCTCCGCGTGAGCGACAACTGGACCAACGACACGGGCACCGTCAACGCCTGGTCCCTCCAGTTCTGACCCCGCCACGACGCACCGGCTGCCGCTGAGGACGAGGATCAGCGCCTCGGCGGCAGCCGGTGCAACGTCACGTCGTGCAGGGCGCCGTCCGAGGCCGTCAGGGTCAGGTAGGTGCAGTGCGGCTGGCGTCGGCGGTCGGTGGGTGAGCCCGGGTTGAGCAGCCGGAGGCCGCCGGGGGCCTCGGTGTCCCAGGGGATGTGGCTGTGTCCGAACACCAGGACGTCCAGATCCGGGAAGCGTGCGGCGCAGCGGCGTTCGCGCCCGGTGGCCGCACCGGTCTCGTGGACGACACCGAACCGCAGCCCTCCGAGATCCGCGCGTGCGACCTCCGTGAGGCGGCGGCGCAGCGGCGGGCCGTCGTTGTTGCCGTACACCGCCACGAGGCGCCGCGCGCGGGACTCGAACAGGTCGAGCGTGGCCTCGTCGATCCAGTCCCCGGCGTGGATCACCACGTCCGCCCGGTCGATCTCCGCGAGGAGGGCGTCCGGCAGCCGCTTGGCGCGGGCCGGGACGTGCGTGTCCGAGGTCAGCAGCAGGTGCATGGGGTCAGCGTAGGACGGCAGGCCGTGCGCGCGCCCGACGTGGGCGTAGGGCTCACAGGTGGCGTGGCGGGCTGTTGCGGACGGCCGAGCGGCGGGCCCACAGGGCGCAGCCGAGCAGCAGGAGTCCGCCCACGCTGTACGCCCACGCGTTCACGGCTCCCCTGGCCGCGCCGACCGCCCAGGCGATGGACCACACGGCCAGCAGGACGCACAGGGCGGTCCAGGCCTGGGTCCACATCGCGTTGCGCGCGGCGAGGCGGTGCGGGGTGCCTCGTTCCATCTCGCCCATCCCGGGCGCGCCTCCGGCGTTCTCGTGTCCGTGTCCATGAGCGTATGCGTGTGCGTCGTTGGTCGTCATGTCTGACCGGATGCCCCGGGGCCGACGGGTGAATCGTGGCGGCCGCCGGTCGGCAACATGGCGCCTGCGTATGTGAGTTGATGCACCCTCGTCATTCGCCTCGGCCGCCCGAGCCGCCGTCCCCTTCACCGCTCCTGCGGCCCCTGCCGCCACCCCGTGGGTGCCAGAGTTTCAGCCACAGGTCGCGCGCGTGGCGGCCCGCCTCCGTGCGGCTGCGGGCGATCACCTCGCGCGCCTCGTCCTCGGTCTCGACCATGGGGCCCGAACCGCGCAGTGGGCGTCCCGCCGTCTCGTGCAGGAAGAACGTCGACACCAGGCCGATCACTCCGGCCACCATCAGGTAGTAGGCCGGGACCAGGGTGTTGCCGGTCGTGTCGACCAGGTAGGAGGCGACCAGCGGGGTGGTGCCGCCGAACAGGGAGACGGAGATGTTGAAGGCGATCGACAGCGCGCCGTAGCGCAGCCGGGTGGGGAAGAGGGCCGGAAGCGTGGATGCCGCCGTACCGGCGAAGCAGACAAGGAGCAGACCGAGGATCACGCAGCCGAAGGCCGGATAGAGGATGCCGCCCTCGCGGATCAGCAGGAACGCGGGCACGGACAGCAGGATCATGGCGATGCTGCCGCCCATGAACAGCGGCCGTCTGCCCCACCGGTCGGAGCTGCGGCCCACCGTCGTGATCGCGAGGACCACGAGCAGCATGGTGCCGAGGACGAGGAGCTGTGCGGTGGTGTCGCTCTCGCCGAGGGTCACCGTCATGAAGGTGGGCAGGTAGGAGGTCACCATGTAGTTGGTGACGTTGTAGAGCAGGACCAGGCCCATGCAGATGAGGACCGCCTGCCAGTGGCGGGTGAAGATCTCCTTCAGGCGCCCCTTGCCGGACTGGCGGGCCTGCTCGACGGGGTCGCCGTCCCCGCTCTCGGAGTCCGCCTCGCGCTCGGCGGCCGAGGTGGCCGCCTCCTGCTGGAAGGCGGGGGTCTCCTCCAGTTTCATCCGCATGTAGAGGCCGATGAGCCCGAGCGGTCCCGCGACGAAGAAGGGGATGCGCCAGCCCCAGCTCTCCAGGCCGTCGGAGCCGAGGGTCAGGGTGAGCACCGTGACCAGGCCCGAGCCCAGGGAGTAGCCCACGAAGGTGCCGAAGTCGAGCCAGCTGCCCAGAAAGCCGCGCCGCTGGTCGGGGGCGTACTCGGCGATATAGGTGGTGGCACCGGCGTACTCGCCGCCGGTCGAGAAACCCTGGACCAGACGGCAGACGAGCAGCAGCAGCGGGGCGGCGAAGCCGATCGAGGCGTACGTGGGCAGCAGACCGACCGCGAACGTGCTCGCCGCCATCATGATCATGGTCGCGGCCAGCACCCGCTGCCGCCCGATCCGGTCGCCGAGCGGCCCGAAGACCAGACCGCCGAGCGGCCGGACCAGAAAGGCCGCGGCGAAGGTGGCGAACGTGGAGACGACCTGCGCGCCGGGAGAGCTGGAGGGGAAGAAGACTTTGCCGATGGTGCCCGCCAAATAGGCGTAGACACCGAAGTCGAACCACTCCATGGTGTTGCCGAGCGCGGCCGCCGTCACCGCGCGCCGCACCTTCGGACGGTCCGAGACCATCACGTCCTCGGCGCTGAGTGCCTTCTTCCGGCGGCGCAGCAGCGTACGCGCCATGCGGTCGGTCGCCGAGTGCGACGCACGCGACGCGCTGTCCGGGATACGGGGTCTCCGGGGTGTTCCGCGTGGTTGGCCCTTCACCATGGAGCTGTTCTCCTCCTGCCCGCCGATGCCGTCCGCGAGAGAAAGCCGTGTCGCGGCAAGTCTGGGCCGACCTGCGACGACCGGCAAATTGTCCGGCTCTGTCAGATTCGGCGGGGGAAGGACCTCGGGGTCAGCGGTCGCGGGCCGTGTTGAGGCGGGCGGCCTGGCGGGTCAGGTGGTCGCGCTCGGCGAGGTTGGCGGCCTTGTGGGCCGCTTCGGCGTACAGCCGGGCGGCGGTCACCGGGTCGCCGTCACGCTCATGGAGGTAGGCGGCCACCGCGGTGTGGCGGGGCAGCGCCTCGTCCAGCTCCGCGAGCGCCGCAAGACCGGCGCGCGCCCCGTCGGCCTCGCCGACCGCGACCGCCCGGTTGAGCCGTACGACCGGGTTGTCGGTCAGCCGGACCAGCTCGTCGTACCACTCGACGATCTGCACCCAGTCGGTCTCCTCGGCGGCGGGCGCGTCGGCGTGCAGGGCCGCGATGGCGGCCTGTGCCTGGAACTCGCCGAGCAGGACCGCGGCCGGTGGGACAC
>NZ_JASKYR010000573.1:0-4619 GCF_041028215.1 Streptomyces flavofungini | reverse complement strand
ACCAGGACGGCTCAGCGCGCGGCACAGAGACGCACCAGGACGGCTCAGCGCGCGGCACAGAGACGCACCAGGACGACTCAGTGCGCGGCATCAGCGATGTGCTGCGTCCCGATCCGCTTGCGGAACACCCAGTACGTCCACCCCTGGTAGAGCAGCACCACGGGCGTCGCGATGAGCGCGCACCAGGTCATGATCCGCAGCGTGTACGGGCTCGACGAGGCGTTGGTGACCGTCAGGCTCCACTCCTCGTTCAGCGACGACGGCATGACGTTCGGGAACAGGGTCAGGAAGAGCATCGCGACGGCCGCCGCGATCGTGACACCCGACAGCGCGAACGACCAGCCTTCGCGCCCCGCCTTGATCGCCCCGATCGCACCGAGCAGCGCCACGACCGCCACGACCATCGCGATCAGGCTCTTGCCGTCACCCCTGGACGCCTGGGTCCAGAGCAGGAACCCGAGCGCGAGCACCGCCGTGACGAGCCCGAGGCCCAGCGCCATCCCGCGCGCCCGCGTCCGGATGTCGCCCACGGTCTTGAGCGCGGCGAACACCGCACCGTGAAAGGTGAACAGCGACAGCGTGACGAGCCCGCCCAGGATCGCGTACGGGTTGAGCAGGTCGAAGAAGGAACCCACGTACTCCTTGTGGGCGTCGATCTGCACGCCGCGCACGATGTTCCCGAAGGCGACGCCCCACATGACCGCGGGGATCAGCGAGGTCCAGAAGATCGCGTGTTCCCAGTTGGTCTGCCACCGCTCCTCGGGCCGCTTGGCGCGGTACTCGAAGGCCACGCCGCGCACGATCAGGCAGATCAGGATGAGCAGCAGCGGCAGGTAGAAGCCGGAGAAGAGCGTCGCGTACCACTCGGGGAAGGCGGCGAAGGTCGCGCCGCCCGCCGTGAGCAGCCACACCTCGTTGCCGTCCCAGACGGGGCCGATGGTGTTGATGAGGACCCGCTTCTCCACCCGGTCCCGAGCGAGCAGCTTGGTCAGGACCCCGATCCCGAAGTCGAAGCCCTCCAGGAAGAAATAGCCGATCCACAGGACCGCGATCAGTACGAACCAGATGTCGTGAAGTTGCATGGCCTGGTCGCTCCTTCCTTCAGTACGAGAAGGCCATGGGCCGGTCGGCGTCGGAATCGTCGGAGTCCGAGCCCTTGCCCGCGCCGGGACCGCCGATCCTGGTGGGCGGGTTCAGGTCCGCCTCCGTCAGCTCGGGCGGACCCTGCCTGACGTACTTGAGCAGCAGCTTCACCTCGATCACGGCGAGGACCGCGTAGATCAGGGTGAACCCGATGAGCGAGGTGAGCACCTCGCCCTGGGAGACGCCGGGCGAGACCGCGTCCCTGGTGCGCAGCACGCCGTAGACCACCCAGGGCTGACGGCCCGTCTCGGTGAAGATCCAGCCCCAGGCGGTGCCGATGAGGGGGAAGATCAGCGTCCACTGCGAGAGCCGCCACCACCACGTGCCGAACTTCGGGGCCAGCTCGGTGTTCTTGGTGAGCATCAGCTTGGGCACCTCGTCCGCTCCCGTGCGGTGCTCGGGCGCCAGCCAGAACTTCTTCCGGGTCAGCCAGAGGCCCGCCGTGCACAGGGCCATCGAGACCCCGCCGAAGCCGATCATCCAGCGGTAGGACCAGTAGGCGGTGGGGATGTTGGGACGGTAATCGCCGGGCCCGAACTTCTCCTGCGCCTCCTTGTTGAGGTCGTTGATGCCGGGGATCTCGGCGTGGAAGTTGTTCTTGGCGAGGAAGGACAGGACGCCGGGGACCTCGACGGCGACCTTGTTGTGCCCCTCGGAGACGTCGCCGTACGCGAAGATCGAGAACGGCGCCGGCTTCTCCGACTCCCAGAGCGCCTCGGCCGCCGACATCTTCATCGGCTGCTGCTCGTACATGACCTTGCCGAGGGTGTCGGCGCTGACCACAGTGAGCAGCGTGCCGACGAAGGCCGTGACCAGGCCGAGCCGCAGCGAGGTGCGCATGGTGCGGATGTGCCGCTTCTTGCGCAGGTGGACGATGGCGATGCCGGTCATGAAGGCGCCGCCGACCAGGATGGCCGCCGAGATGACGTGGAAGAAGTTGACCAGCGCCGTCTCCTGGAAGAGCACCTTGGCGAAGTCGGTGAGCTCCGCGCGCTTGGTGCCGTCCCGCTCCACGATCCGGTAGCCGACCGGGTGCTGCATAAAGGCGTTGGCGGCGATGATGAAGTACGCCGAGAGGACCGTGCCGATCGAGACGATCCAGATCGTGGCGCAGTGCAGCTTCTTGGGCAGCTTGTCCCAGCCGAAGATCCACAGGCCGATGAAGGTCGACTCGAAGAAGAAGGCGATCAGCGCCTCGAAGGCGAGCGGCGCCCCGAACACGTCACCGACGAAGCGCGAGTAGTCGGACCAGTTCATGCCGAACTGGAATTCCTGGACGATGCCGGTGACGACGCCCATCGCGATGTTGATCAGGAACAGCTTTCCCCAGAACTTGGTCGCCCTGAGGTAGTGCTCCTTGCCCGTACGGACCCACGCGGTCTCAAGAATCGCCGTGAGAGCGGCGAGAGAGATCGTCAAGGGGACGAACAGGAAGTGGTAGACGGTCGTGATGCCGAACTGCCATCGCGCCAGAGTCTCCGGCGCCAGAGCCAGGTCCACTGCGTCATCTCCTTACTCGCCGTGGTCGAAGCAGCGATTTGTACCGCTTGTCCCACTGATCTCCGGATGAACCGGGGCACGCTTGTGAACGCGTTCACATTCACAAGCATTATGTCGTACTGCATTCACGCATCCAAAGGGGGGTCCCTATCTCTCGCGTCACATCCGGGGAAGGTCCGGTCGGCCCAGTCGTGAGTCCCGGATCGCACCACGCGAAGGCCCCGGATCTCGTGCGATCCGGGGCCTTCCCAAGAACTTCAACATATTGTTGAATCCGCGCCATGCATACGGACCGGAAGCAGCAGCGGATACGGATCTCCTGGCCCGCCGGGCACCTGACCGCCACGATCGAGGACACCCCGACGACCCAGGCCCTGCACAAGGTCCTGCCGCTCGCGGCCACCGCCCACACCTGGGGCGAGGAGGTCTACTTCGACACCGGCGTGAGCGCCGCCCGCGAGGACGGCGCCCAGCAGGTCGTCGAGCCCGGGACCGTGGCGTTCTGGCCCGACGGCGACGCCCTCGCCCTCCCCTACGGGCCGACCCCCATCTCACGCGGCGACGAGTGCCGCCTCGCGAGCCCGTGCAACCTCCTCGGCCGCGTCGACGGCGACCCCCGGACCCTGGCGACGGTGCGCGACGGCGACCCGGTCCGCGTCGAGTGGGCGGACTGACGCCAAGTGCCACGCGGGGCCCGCTCGTGGCCGGGGCGCGGGCCCCGAGGCGCTAGAGCTCCTTGCGGAACGCCTCGGCCGCTCGGAGGAAGATGTCGTTGGCCTCGGTCTCGCCGATCGTGACCCGCATCCCCTCACCGGCGAACGGCCGCACCACCACGCCCGCCCGCTCACAGGCGGCGGCGAAGTCGGCCGTTCGGTCCCCGRGCCGAGCCAGACGAASTTCGYCTGGGTCTCGGGGACCGTCCAGCCCTGTCCGCGCAGCGTCTCGACCACCCGCGTCCGCTCGCCGACCAGCGCGCCGACCCGGCCCATCAGCTCGTCCTCGGCCCGCAGCGACGCCACGGCCGCGTCCTGCGCGAGCTGGCTCACCCCGAACGGCACCGCCGTCTTGCGCAGCGCGGCGGCCACCGGCTCATGGGCGACCGCGAAGCCGACCCGCAGGCCCGCGAGGCCGTACGCCTTGGAGAACGTGCGCAGGACGCAGACGTTCGGCCGGTCCCGGTAGATCTCGATGCCGTCCGGGACCTCGGGGTCGCGGATGAACTCGCGGTACGCCTCGTCGAGCACCACCAGGACATCGCTGGGCACCCGGTCGAGGAACCGTTCCAGCTCCGCCCTGCGGACCACGGTGCCGGTGGGGTTGTTGGGGTTGCAGACGAAGATGAGGCGGGTGCGGTCGGTGATGGCGGCGGCCATCGCGTCCAGGTCGTGCACCTCGCCCCCGGTCAGCGGGACCCGCACCGAGGCCGCGCCGCTGACCTGCGTGATGATCGGGTACGCCTCGAAGGACCGCCAGGCGTAGATGACCTCGTCCCCCGGGCCCGCGGTCGCCTGCAAGAGCTGCTGGGCGACGCCCACGGAGCCGGTGCCGGTCGCGACGTGCGACGCGGGCACCCCGAAGCGGTCGGCAAGCTCGCTCATCAGGGCCGTACAGGCCATGTCCGGGTAGCGGTTGAAGGACCCGGCGGCGGCCAGCACGCTCTCCATGACGCCGGGAAGCGGCGGGTAGGGGTTCTCGTTGGAGGACAGCTTGTAGGCCGCCGGACCGTCCGCCGCCGCGGGCTTGCCCGGCTTGTACGTGGGAATCCCCTCCAGCTCGGCGCGCAGCCTCGGGCTCGTCTCACTCACCGCGGTCCTCCTCGTGCCAGTCTTCATACAGTTCGAATACTGCTCACCTTATGAGGATTCGGCGCCGCTGCGAATGGCCTCCCGGGATCCTCGTACGGGCGGGGCGGCCTCCCTCGTACGGGCCAGGCGGCCTCCTCGTACGGCGAGGGCGGGATTTTCGTACGGCGGGGG
>NZ_JASKYR010000572.1:0-4843 GCF_041028215.1 Streptomyces flavofungini | reverse complement strand
CCGCGTGCCGGGCCGCGATGTCGGCGGCGATGCGCTCGGCGTAGACCAGGCCTTCGAGCAGGGAGTTGGAGGCGAGGCGGTTGGCGCCGTGCACTCCGGTGCAGGCGACCTCGCCGCAGGCGTAGAGCCCGGGGACGGTGGTGCGGCCGTGCGGGTCCGTGCGGACGCCGCCGGAGGCGTAGTGCGCGGCGGGGGCGACCGGGATGGGTTCGGTGACGGGGTCGATGCCGTGGGCGCGGCAGGCGGCGAGGATGGTCGGGAAGCGGTTCTCCCACATGGTGGCGCCGAAGTGCCTGGCGTCGAGGTACATGTGTTCGGTGCCCCGCTCCTGCATGCGGCGCGTGATGCCCTTGGCGACGATGTCGCGGGGCGCCAGCTCGGCCAGCTCGTGCTGTCCCACCATGAAGCGCACGCCGTCGGCGTCCACCAGGTGCGCGCCCTCGCCCCTGACCGCTTCGGAGACGAGCGGCTGCTGGCCCTCCGCGTCCGCGCCGAGGAAGAGCACCGTCGGGTGGAACTGCACGAACTCCAGGTCGGAGACCTCGGCGCCGGCGCGCAGGGCGAGCGCGACGCCGTCGCCCGTGGACACCGAGGGGTTGGTCGTGGCCGAGAAGACCTGGCCCATGCCGCCGGTCGCGAGGACCACCGCGGGGGCGTGGACGGCGCCCACGCCGTCGTGCTGGCCCTCCCCCATGACGTGCAGGGAGACGCCGGCCGTGCGGCCGTCGGCGTCCGTGAGGAGGTCAAGGACCAGCGCGTTCTCCACCGTCGGGATGCCGCGGGCGCGGACGGCCTCGACCAGGGCGCGGGAGATCTCCGCGCCGGTGGCGTCGCCGCCCGCGTGCGCGATGCGGCGGCGGTGGTGGCCGCCCTCGCGGGTCAGCTCGATGGCGCCCCCGGGACCCGTGTCGAAGTGGGCGCCGGTCTCGATCAGGCGGCGGACGGCGTCGGGGCCTTCGGTGACGAGGGTGCGCACGGCCTCCTCGTCGCAGAGGCCCGCGCCCGCCACGAGGGTGTCGTCCAGGTGCTGTGCGGGGGTGTCGCCCTCGCCGATGGCCGCGGCGATGCCGCCCTGTGCCCAGCGCGTGGAGCCGTCGTCGAGGCGGGCCTTGGTCACCACGACGGTCCGCAGACCGGCCGCCGCGCACCGCAGGGCGGCGGTGAGACCGGCCACGCCGGAGCCGACGACCACGACGTCGGCGTCGAGGGACCAGCCAGGGGCGGGCGCGTGCAGCCGTATTCCGGTGGCACTCATACGGCGTCTCCGAAGGTGAGCGGGATGTTGTCGATCAGCCGTGTCGTGCCGACCCTGGCGGCGACGGCGAGGATGGCCTCGCCGGTGTGGCCCGCGCGGACCTCCCGGAAGTCGGCCGGGTCGACGAGCGCCACATAGTCGAGTTCGAGCGGGGGCCGCAGGCGTGCGGCGTCGTCGAGGACGAGCCGGGCCGCGGCGACGACGGCGGCGGGGCCGCCGGACGCGGAGGGCGTCGCGGACTGGGCCACGGCGTGGGCGTCGGCCGCCGCGCGGGACTCCCCGATGGCGTTCAGCGCGTCGGCACGCGCGCGGGTGGCGGGGGCGCTCGCGGCACGCGCGCGCAGGGCCTCCTGGGCGGCGTGCCGGTCGAGGCCGGCGAAGAGGGCCTGGGAGAGGGCGAGGGCGGTGCGCCGCTCGTCCCGTGAGAGGTAGCGGTTGCGGCTGGACAGGGCCAGGCCGTCGTCCTCGCGCACGGTGGGCACGCCGATGATCTTCGCGTCGAAGTTCAGGTCGCGTGCCATGCGGCGGATCAGGGCGAGCTGCTGGGCGTCCTTCTGGCCGAACAGCGCCACGTCGGGCCGGGTGAGGTGCAGGAGCTTGGCGACGACGGTCAGCATGCCGTCGAAGTGCCCGGGGCGTGTGGCTCCTTCGAGGACCGTGCCCATGGGGCCCGCGCTCACCCGGACCTGCGGCTCGCCGCCCGGATAGACCTCGTCGACGCCGGGGGCGAACACGGTGTCCGCGCCCGCCTGTTCGGCGATCTTGACGTCGGCTTCCAGGGTGCGCGGATAGCGGTCCAGGTCCTCGCCCGCCCCGAACTGGAGCGGGTTCACGAAGACGGTGACGACGACCTCGCCCTCGGGCCCCGCGACGCGGCGGGCGGCGCGGATCAGCGAGGCGTGTCCGTCGTGCAGGGCGCCCATGGTCATGACGACGGCTCTGCGGCGCCCGGGCGCGCGGGTGCGCAGGGGCTCGGCGGTGTGCACGAGGGTGGTGGTCATCGCTCTCCCCTCGCGGGCCCGCCCGTGGCGCCCGTACCGTCGGCGAGCACCCCGAGGAGGTCCTCGGCGAGCTCCGGCTTGAGCAGTCCGTGGGCGAGCGCGCGGTCGGCGGTGGCGCGGGCCATCGCGAGGTACCCGGCGACGGTCTGCGGGGCGTGCCTGCGCAACTCGGCGACATGGGCGGCGACCGTGCCCGCGTCGCCGCGCGCGACGGGGCCGGTGAGGGCGGCGTCGCCCGAGCGCAGCGCGTTGTCCAGAGCGGCGCCGAGCAGCGGGCCGAGCATGCGGTCCGGGGCCGTGACTCCGGCGTCGCGCAGCAGGTCCATGGCCTCGGCGACCAGGGTGACCAGGTGGTTCGCGCCGAGTGCGAGGGCCGCGTGGTAGAGCGGGCGGCTCTCCTCGGCGATCCACTCGGGCTCGCCGCCCATCTCGATGACCAGGGCCTCGGCGGCGAGCCGCAGCTCTTCGGGCGCGGTCACCCCGAAGGAGCAGCCTGCCAGGCGCTGCACGTCGACGGAGGTGCCGGTGAAGGTCATGGCGGGGTGCAGCGCGAGCSGCAGCGCGCCGGCCCGCAGCGCCGGTTCGAGGACCTTCGTGCCGTACCGCCCCGACGTGTGCACGAGGAGCTGTCCCTGGCGGACGGCGCCGGTCTCCGCGAGGCCTTCGACCAGGCCGGGCAGGGCGTCGTCGGGGACGGTCAGGAGCACCAGGTCGGACCGCTTGAGGACCTCGGCGGGGGTGACGAGGGGGACGTCGGGCAGCAGGGCGGCGGCCCGCCGTACGGAGGCGTCGGAGACCCCGGACGCGGCGACCGGGCGGTGCCCGGCGAGCTTCAGCGACGCGGCGAGCGCGGGGCCGACGCGGCCCGCTCCCACGACTCCCACCGTGAGCCTCGCGGGGCGGTCCCGCGGGTCCGGCTGATGCGATGCGTTCACGCGATGACGCCTTCCGTTCCAGTCCGCTCGGGGTACCGGACGATTTCTCGTCATGCTAACGCGATCGGCCGGTGCCGCGTCTTCCGCTGTCCACAGGCTGTGGTTATCAGTGTGACCGGTACGGGCGGGCGCGCCATGCTCGGAACATGACTTCGAACGACGCGGCACAGACATCCCTCGGTCACCGGACCGGCCCCTCCGGTGACGCATCCGGCGCGTCCGAGGACCCCGGCACACCGGATGAGGAGCGGAACGCGCAGGCGAGGCGCCTCGCGGCGGCCCGTGGCGCCACCCGCACCCTGAACCGCTCGCACGCGCACGTGCCGCTCACCGAGCGCCTCTCCGCGCTCGCGGCGGCGGCCCCCGGGTTCGTCGGCCCGGAGGAGGCCGTCGACATCTACGGCAACGGCGTCGTCGCCGCTCTGGAGGACGAGGTCGCGCGCCTGCTCGGCAAGGAGGCCGCGGCCTTCTTCCCGACGGGCACCATGGCGCAGCAGGTCGCCCTGCGCTGCTGGGCGGGCCGTACGGGGAACGCGACGGTGGCGCTGCACCCCATGGCGCATCCCGAGGTCCACGAGGGAGGCGCCTTCGGCGCGGTCAGCGGTCTGCGCTCGGTGCATCCGACGACCGAGCCGCGCCTGCCCACGGCGGAGGAGGTACGGGACTTCCCCGAGCCCTTCGGCACACTGATGCTCGAACTGCCGCTCAGGGACGCCGGTTTCGTCCTCCCCGAGTGGGAGGAGCTGGCAGCGGTGGTGGAGGCGGCGCGCGAGCGGGACGCGGTCGTCCACTTCGACGGCGCCCGCCTGTGGGAGTGCCCCACCCACTTCGGGCGCCCCCTGACGGAGATCGCGGGCCTCGCGGACACCGTGTACGTGTCGTTCTACAAGTCCCTCGAAGGGCTGAGCGGGGCCGCCCTCGCGGGGCCCCGGACGCTCGTGGAGGAGGCCAAGGTGTGGCGCCACCGCTACGGGGGCCAGCTCTTCCAGCAGTTCCCCGCCGCCGTATCGGCCCTGGTCGGGATCGACCGCGTACTGCCGAGGCTGCCCGTCTACGTGGCCCACGCGCGCGTGGTGGCCGACGCCCTGCGCGCGGGGTTCGCCGCCGCCGGGGTGCCCTGGTCGCGGGTGCACCCCGAGCGACCGCACACCCACCAGTTCCAGGTCTGGCTGCCGTACGGACCGGAGGCGCTGAGCGAGGCCGCGCTCGGGCAGGCGGAGGAGACGAAGACCCATCTCTTCGGCCGCTGGTTCGCCGAGGGGCCGCCCGGCCTCTCGGTCACGGAGGTCACCGTGACCGAGGAGGGCCTGGCCTGGACAGCCGACGACGTCAGGGAAGCGGTCGCGGAGTTCGTGCGACGGCTGCCCGCGGCCGGCGCGCGTCGCGGATGAACCTGCTCAGCGCGGAGCGGACGCGGCCATGGGCGGGGCGTTCGGCGATGACGGCGCGGAAGCGTCCGTAGTCGCGGAYCTCGCGGGCGGCCTGCCAGTCGTGGAGTCCCGGCGCGGGCGGCCTGGGCTCGCCGTGCTGGGCGGCGCGGTAGGTGTCGAGCAGGTGCTGCTGGGTGACGCTCATGGCGTACCACCTTTCGCAATAAATCGTACTTATCGGGCGGCGAAGGGTTAGAGGGGCAGGGGTGCCCGACTCAGGGG
>NZ_JASKYR010000571.1:0-4310 GCF_041028215.1 Streptomyces flavofungini | reverse complement strand
GGCCCCCCTCCCTGCCCTGCGCTGCCCACCGAGCGTCATCGGCTCGGCGAGCCACCGCCGAACTAGTCCGCACCCGGCGCGACAAACGGGTCGGCGAACCACGCCCGCCCGTCGCCCCACCCCTGGCCGCCCGGCCAGTTACAGCTCGCGGTGGAGGTTCGGCAGTCAAGGGTGGAGCGCAGCGGAATCGGCGCAGCCGACGCGACGAAGGAGCGCCCTTTACTGTCGGGCCGGAACCGCCACACTCCGCAGAACCGGGCGGCCCCGGTACGGATCAGAACCCCGGCCCACCGAGACCGCCCGGGGACCGCCCGGGGACCGCCCGGGAACTTCCCCGGGGACCACCCGACGCCGTCAGCCCGCGCAGTACTGCGCTTCCTTGCCGATCGACCGGTACATACAGTCCGCGTTCTCCAGAAGCTGCAGCACCGCGTCGCGGTTACGGGACGTCTCCCGTTCGATCACCTCGTCCGGAGGGTAGAAGCCACCGCCCCCGGCGGACGTCGGGTACATCTCGAAGGTGTAGCTGAAGATCTTCTGGTTGCCCCACAGCCAGTCGTTGATCGAGCCGTCCGTGATGTAGAGGTCACTCGACTGCTGCGGCGTGTACCCGTTGCTCGCCGCCATCTTCCGCCCGATGGCCGCATGCGCGTCACGGTCGTCCTGGGTCAGCCCCGGCCCCGTGTCGCTGTAGGTGTACCCGTACGGCCACAGAACCAGTTCGCTGTACGTGTGGAAGTCGATGGAGGCCTTGATCTGCTGCTTGCCGCCGACCACCCGGCTCCGCACGAAGTCCGCGACGACCTTGACCTCGGGGGCGGACTCACCGGCCCGGCCCCGGTACGTCTCCGAACCCGTCGAGCCGGAGGACCCGCCGCAGCAGCCCCACCGGTACGCCCAGTTGCGGTTGAGGTCGGTGCCGACGTTCGAGGAGCCCGCGTTGGGCTGCCGGTTCTTGCGCCAGCTCCGGTACGAGCCGGTCGCGATGTCGTACTCGCCGCCGTCCGGGTTCAGGTCCGGCACGATCCAGATCTCGCGGGAGTCGACCATCTTCTTGATACGGGCGTCCGTGGCGTAGCCGTTGCCCAGCTCACGCAGCAGATACAGCGCCATCTCCACCGTCAGGTGTTCACGGGCGTGCTGGTGGTGGGTGAAGAGGACCTCCGGCTCGGCCTCGTCCGTGGCGACGTTGTCACTGACCTTGATGGCCACGATGTCCCGGCCCGCGTACGACTTGCCGATGACGCGCTTGCTGAACAGGCCGGGGTTGGCCGCGATGCGCTGATCGATCTCCGCCGTCATCTCGGCGTAGTTGTGGTAGCGGGAGTCGGCCGGGGGGAAGTCCCTGAGTCCGGCCTCCGCCCCGCCCGTGCGCTTCGGCGGGCCGGGCAGCACCCGCAGCTCGTAACCGGCCCTGCGGAGCGATGCGGCCTCCGCAGCGTCGGCCGAGACGACCACCGCGCGGGCGTCCACCTCGTCGATGGCGACACCGGTACGCGCCAGCGCGGTACGGGCGGCACGGTCGTCGGCCAGGGGGATCTCGTACTGCCGTGTCTCCTCGTCCGCCGCCGTCGCCGCCGACCGGGGGGCCTGGTCGGCCCCGCCCGGCGAGGCGTTGGCGGAGAGGGGCGCCGCGAGGGCGAGGGCGAGCAGGGCCGCCAGCGCGGCGGATCTCCTGCCGCTCAGACGTGTGCGTAGTCGCATGAAGTCTCCTGGGGGGTGTGGGGTTGTTCATTGCGACGTGCGAGGTGCGACGTGCCGGGTGCGACGTGCGAGGTGCGCGAGCGGGGTGCGCAGCGCGCCGCCCCATCGTCGAGCCCTGGCATGAACCGGTCAACGCTCTCTTTGGCCAACCTCTTGTGCCCCGCGCCCCGATGCGCTTTCTTGATCGGCATGGCTGAAACGACAGGCAGTGGTACCGCGGCCGGTGAGACGAAGCCCCCGCTCCGCAAGGCGAGCTGGAAGTACGTCGGGCCGGGGATCGTCGTCGCGGCGACCGGAGTCGGCGCCGGTGACCTCGTCGCGACCCTCATCGCGGGCAGCAAGTTCGGCTACACCCTGCTCTGGGCGGCGATCATCGGCTGTCTGGTGAAGATCTCCCTCGCCGAGGCCACCGGCCGCTGGCACCTCGCCACCGGCCGCACCCTCTTCGAGGGCTGGCGCAGCCTCGGGCAGTGGACCACCTACTACTTCGCCGTCTACGTCGTCGTCTGGGGCTTCGTCTACGGCGCCACCGCCATGTCCTCCAGCGCGCTGCCGCTCGTCGCGCTCTTCCCGGACGGGCCGAGCCTGAAGACCTGGGCCATCCTGTGCGGGCTGCTCGGACTGGCCTTCGTCTGGTTCAACCGGTACGCCGTCTTCGAGAAGTTCATGACCGTCGTCATCGGCATGAAGTTCCTCATCGTGGTCTACGTGGCCATCCGCGTCGCCCCCGACCTCGGCAACGCCTTCGCGGGGCTCGCGCCCGTCCTGCCGGACGGCTCCCTGCTCTACACGCTCGGCCTGATCGGCGGCGTCGGCGGCACCATCACCATGGCCGCCTACGGGTACTGGGTGAACTCCAAGGGCTGGACCGACATCACCTGGATCAAGGTCATGCGGCTCGACAACCGCGTCGCCTACATCACCACCGGCGTCTTCGTCGTCGCCATGATGATCATCGGTGCCGAGCTGCTGCACTCCACGAACATCGCCCTCACCTCCGGCGACCGGGGCCTCATCGACCTCGGGGACGTCCTTGAGGACAAGTTCGGCGCCGTCACCGCGAACCTCTTCCTGATCGGCTTCTTCGCCACGTCCTTCGGAGCCCTGATGGGCGTGTGGCACGGTGTGAGCCTGATGTTCGCCGACTTCGTGGAGCGGCTGCGGCGCGAGCGCGGGGCGGCGGGGGCGGCGAAGGACGACGGCGACATGGTGGAGGAGGTCGCCGCGGGCAAGCGCGAGAAGTCGCTGCCGTTCCGCGCCTATCTGCTCTGGCTGACCTTCCCGCCCATCGGCCTGCTCTTCCTCGACCAGCCGTTCGGCCTCGTCGTCGCGTACGGCGTGCTCGGCGCGTTCTTCATGCCGTTCCTGGCCCTCACCCTGCTCTGGCTGCTCAACTCCGACCGTACGCCCAGGGAGTGGCGCAACGGCATGCTGAGCAACGTCATGCTGGCGGGTGCCGGGCTGCTCTTCCTCATCCTCTGCGTGCAGCAGGTCCGCGATCTGCCCTGGTGATGAGGACGGCGGCGCCGCCGGGGGAGCGGTGACGCCGCCGTCCTCACGCGGGGGCCACGGCCGCTAGAGGCCGTGGACGTGTGCCCCCACCGACTTCGACCACGCGTTGCCCGCCGCGCCGTCCCAGTTGGTGGACCAGGCCATCGCGCCCCGGATGCCGGGGTAGGTCTTCGAGGGCTTGAAGGAGCCGCAGCCGGTGCCCTTGGCCAGGCAGTCCAGGGCGCTGTTCACCACGTCGGGGGCGACGTAACCGCCGCCCGCCGCGCGCGCCGTGGCCGGGACGCCTATCCCGACCTGCGAGGCGTCGAGGCCGTTCTCCAGCTGGATGCAGGCGAGACCGGTGAGGAAGTCGACCGTGCCCTGGCTGTAGACCTTGCCGTCGCAGCCCAGCATCGAGCCGCTGTTGTAGTACTGCATGTTGACGACCGTGAGGATGTCCTTCACGGCGAGCGCGGTCTTGAAGTACTCGTTCTGCGGGGACTGCATGTCGATGGTCTGCGGGGCCATGGTCAGGACGAAGCCGGCGCCCGCCTGCCCGGCGATCGACTTCAGGGCCCGCGTCATGTACGTGGAGTTGAGCCCGTTCTCCAGGTCGATGTCGACACCGTCGAAGCCGTACTCCTCCATGAGCTGGTGGACGGAGGCGGCGAAGGCGTCGGCGGAGGCCGCGTCGTTGACCGACACCGCGCCCTTCTCGCCGCCGACCGAGATGATCACGGACTTGCCCGCCGCCTGCTTGGCCTTGATGTCGGCCTTGAACTGCTCGACGGTGTAGCCGCCGAGGCCCGCCGAGTCGAGGGTGAACGTCACCTCGCCGGGCGTGGCCGTGGCGTCCGCGAAGGCGACGGCGATGATGTCGTAGTCGGCGGGGACGTCGCTGAGCTTCTGGACCTGGGCGCCGTTGTCGAAGTTCTGCCAGTAGCCGGTCACCGCGTGCGCCGGTACGGCACGGGTCGCGGTGTCGGCGGCGGGCTGCGCGCCCGCCGGTCCGGCACCGGCGGTGAAGAGGCCGGTGAGGGCGAGGGCCAGGGCCGAGAGGGCGCCGACGGCGGCTCCGGTCCTGCTGCGGGTGAGGATCACTGCTGCCTCCGTGG
>NZ_JASKYR010000570.1:0-4311 GCF_041028215.1 Streptomyces flavofungini | reverse complement strand
GCCCGGGTCCCTGCGGTGAGCGGCGGGGYSGSMSGGACCCGGGGGTTGGGATCGGAGGCCCGTTACGGTGCAGCGGCAGCGTTACGTGCGGAGCATTCGGGCGATCGCCTTGGTGGCCTCTTCCACCTTCGCGTCGATCTCCGTGCCGCCCTTGACCGCCGCGTCGGCCACGCAGTGGCGCAGGTGTTCCTCCAGGAGCTGGAGGGCGAAGGACTGGAGGGCCTTCGTGCCGGCCGAGACCTGCGTGAGTATGTCGATGCAGTAGACGTCCTCCTCGACCATCCGCTGGAGGCCCCTGATCTGGCCCTCGATGCGGCGCAGGCGCTTGAGGTGCTCGTCCTTCTGCTTGTGGTACCCGTGCACCCCGTGCGCGTGATCCGCGGGCTCGGAGGGCTCGGAGGGCGCTTCGGGCTCCGACGGGGGCGGTACGGCCGCGTCGGCCGCCTCGGTGGTCGTCATCGCGTCCTCCTCTGGGACTTGCTGTGCTTGGGTGCGTACTTTGCATTTGGTGCCGATTCGCATACCCCCGGTGGGTATATTCTAGCCCATTTCCCGGGGGGCGTGCTGATCACTGTGCCTGATGGGCGACACTGGAGGGCGGCCGGTTAGCCGTGGCCGGATGATGCGCCTAGCATCAGCCTGACCGCATCCAGAGCACCCCGAGGACCCCACGTGCGCTTTCGTCTGACCCCCAGGGAGACGAGCTTCTACGACATGTTCGCCGCATCCGCGGACAACATCGTCACGGGCTCGAAGCTCCTGATGGAACTGCTCGGCGCGGATTCGTCCGCACGAGCCGAGATCGCAGAGCGTATGCGGGCCGCGGAACACGCGGGAGACGACGCGACGCATGCGATCTTCCACCAGCTGAACTCCTCGTTCATCACGCCGTTCGACCGCGAGGACATCTACAACCTCGCGTCGTCCCTGGACGACATCATGGACTTCATGGAGGAGGCCGTCGACCTGGTCGTGCTGTACCAGGTCGAGGAGCTTCCCAAGGGCGTCGAGCAGCAGATCGAGGTCCTCTCCCGGGCCGCGGAGCTCACCGCCGAGGCCATGCCGAACCTGCGGACCATGGAGAACCTCACCGAGTACTGGATCGAGGTCAACCGTCTGGAGAACCAGGCCGACCAGATCCACCGCAAGCTCCTCGCCCAGCTCTTCAACGGCAAGTACGACGCCATCGAGGTGCTGAAGCTCAAGCAGATCGTGGATGTGCTGGAAGAGGCCGCCGACGCCTTCGAGCACGTGGCGAACACTGTGGAGACCATCGCGGTCAAGGAGTCCTGAGCCTCGCCATGGACACCTTTGCACTGGTCGTGACCATTGGCGTCGCGCTCGGATTTACCTATACGAACGGTTTCCACGACTCCGCGAACGCCATCGCCACGTCCGTCTCCACGCGGGCCCTGACGCCCCGCGCGGCGCTCGCGATGGCCGCCGTGATGAACCTCGCGGGCGCCTTCATGGGCAGCGGGGTCGCCAAGACCGTGAGTGAGGGGATCATCGAGACCCCGCACGGCGACAAGGGGATGTGGATCCTCTTCGCCGCGCTCATCGGCGCCATCGTGTGGAACCTCATCACCTGGTACTTCGGCCTGCCCTCCTCCTCGTCGCACGCGCTCTTCGGCGGCATGGTCGGCGCGGCGCTCGCCGGTGGCATCGGGGTCATCTGGTCCGGGGTGGTCGACAAGATCGTCATCCCGATGTTCCTCTCCCCGTTCGTCGGCCTCGTCGTCGGTTACCTGGTCATGTGCGCGATCATGTGGATGTTCCGCAGGTCCAACCCGCACAAGGCGAAGCGCGGGTTCCGCATCGCGCAGACGGTGTCCGCGGCGGGCATGGCGCTCGGCCACGGTCTCCAGGACGCGCAGAAGACGATGGGCATCGTGGTGATGGCGCTCGTCATCTCCGATGTGCAGAGCGCCGACGCGCCCATCCCGATCTGGGTCAAGATCGCCTGTGCGCTCATGCTGTCGGCGGGTACGTACGCGGGCGGCTGGCGCATCATGCGGACCCTCGGCCGCAAGATCATCGAGCTGGACCCGCCGCAGGGCTTCGCCGCCGAGACGACCGGCGCGGGCATCATGTTCACCACCGCGTTCATGTTCCACGCGCCGATCTCCACCACGCATGTCATCACGTCCGCGATCATGGGTGTGGGCGCGACGAAGCGGGTCAACGCCGTGCGGTGGGGCGTCGCCAAGAACATTATTCTGGGCTGGTTCATCACCATGCCCGCGGCCGCGATCGTCGCCGCGCTCAGCTTCTACATCGTGAACTTCGCGTTCCTGTAGCCGCCGGGCAGCATCAGCGGTACGTGGAAGGGCCCGCCCCCGGGAGCCAGGGGCGGGCCCTTCTTGTTGTCCCTGCGGTGGCACCGCCATGCAGCACCGCGGGGAGTCGGGGGGCGGGGAGCCGTTTAGCCGAAGCGGCCGGAGATGTAGTCTTCCGTCGCCTGCACCGAGGGGTTGGAGAAGATCCGCTCGGTCTCGTCGATCTCGACGAGCTTGCCGGGCTGGCCGACCGCGGCCAGGTTGAAGAAGGCCGTGCGGTCGGAGACGCGGGCGGCCTGCTGCATGTTGTGCGTCACGATGACGATCGTGAAGCGCTCCTTCAGCTCGCCGATCAGGTCCTCGATCGCGAGGGTCGAGATGGGGTCCAGGGCCGAGCACGGCTCGTCCATGAGGAGGACCTGCGGCTCGACCGCGATGGCCCGCGCGATGCACAGGCGCTGCTGCTGGCCGCCGGAGAGGCCGGAGCCCGGCTTGTTCAGGCGGTCCTTGACCTCGTTCCAGAGGTTCGCGCCCTTGAGGGACTTCTCGACGATGTCGTTCAGCTCGGACTTCTTGTACGAGCCGTTGAGCTTGAGGCCCGCGGCGACGTTGTCGAAGATCGACATCGTGGGGAACGGGTTCGGGCGCTGGAAGACCATGCCGATCGTGCGGCGCACGGCCACCGGATCCACGCCGTTGCCGTAGAGGTCCTCGTCGTCCAGGAGGACCTTGCCCTCGACACGGCCGCCGGGGGTGACCTCGTGCATCCGGTTCAGGGTGCGCAGGAAGGTGGACTTGCCGCAGCCGGACGGGCCGATGAAGGCCGTCACCGAGCGCGGTTCCACGGTCATCGAGATGTCGTCGATCGCCTTGTGGGAGCCGTAGTAGGCGGTCAGGCCCGATACGTCGATTCGCTTGGCCATGGGGATCACTGCTTCTTTCGGAAAGCTCTGGAGAGGTGCGTCGGGGTCGCTGAGTGGCCGCGGTCAGCGGCCCGTCTTGGGGGCCTTCCAGCGGGCTACGCCGCGGGCCGCCAGGTTGAGGATCATGATGAAGCCGATCAGGGCGAGCGCCGCCGCCCAGGCGCGGTCGTAGCTGGCGTCGGTGCCCGCCGCGTACTGCTGGTACACGTACAGCGGCAGCGAGGCCTGCGAACCGTCGAAGGGGTTCGTGTTGATGAGGGGGTTCACCCAGACCAGCAGCAGGACCGGCGCGGTCTCACCGGCGATGCGGGCCACCGAGAGCATGACGCCCGTGGTGATGCCGCCGATCGCGGTGGGCAGGACGACCTTGAGAATCGTGCGCCACTTCGGCACGCCGAGGGCGAGCGAGGCCTCGCGCAGCTCGTTCGGGACGAGCTTGAGCATCTCCTCGGTGGAGCGCACGATCACTGGCATCATCAGGATGGCGAGCGCCATGGCACCGGCCCAGCCGGAGTAGCCGAAGCCGAGGATGAGGATCCAGAAGCTGAGGACGAACAGACCCGCGACGATCGAGGGGATGCCGGTCATGACGTCCACGAAGAACGTGATGACCTTGGAGAGCTTCCCGCGCCCGTACTCGACGAGATAGACGGCGGTGAGCAGGCCGATCGGCACGGCGATCGCGGAGGCCAGGAGCACCTGCTCCAGGGTGCCGATGATCGCGTGGTAGATGCCGCCGCCGGTCTCGTCGTCGGACAGGACACCCATCGAGGTGGTCAGGAAGTAGACGTCGAAGACCTTGATGCCGCGCTGGACCGTCTCGTAGATCAGCGACGCCAGCGGGACGACGGCCAGCAGGAACATGACCCAGACCAGCGAGGTGGCGAGGCGGTCCCTGGCCTGGCGGGTGCCCTCGACGGCCACGGCGAGGGCGTAGGAGCCCGTGATGAACAGGAGCGCGGCGATCAGGCCCCACTGGATGCGGCTGTCCAGGCCCGCTCCGGCGCCGATGCCGATGCCGACGGCGGCCGAGCCGACGGCGACGGCCAGCGGCGACCAGCGCGGCAGGCTCGCGGCCTTCAGCGTCGGGGGACGCTTGACGAGCGGGT
>NZ_JASKYR010000057.1:0-20090 GCF_041028215.1 Streptomyces flavofungini | reverse complement strand
GCCTGGTGGGCCTCTCCGGGTTCRAGGACCGCCATCCGCAGGAGCTCTCCGGCGGCATGCGTCAGCGCGTGGCGATCGCCCGCAGCCTCGCCTACGACCCCGGCATCCTGCTGATGGACGAGCCGTTCGCCGCGCTGGACGCCCAGACCAGGGAGTCGCTGCAGGACGAGCTGCTGCGCATCTGGCAGCGCACGGGCAAGACCGTCGTCTTCATCACCCACGGCATCGACGAGGCCGTCTACCTCGGGCAGCGCGTCGCCGTCATGTCGTCGCGGCCGGGGCGCGTCAAGCGGATCGTGCCGATCGCCTTCGCGTCCCGGACGGGGACGGACGACCTCCGCTCCAGCCCCGAGTTCGCGCGCCACCGGCACGAGATCTGGTCGCTCCTGCGCGACGAGGTGGCCAAGGCACAGGAGCTGGAGAAGGAAGAGGTGTCCGCATGAGCTCGACGATCCGCACCGCCGCGCCCGCCCCCGACCTCCTGCGGCCGGAGGCACCCGCCCCGAAGGTGGGAGACCGCGCCCCGGCTCGGCCTCGTCGACCGGACCTTCCTGCCGCCGTTCAGCGAGGTCGCCGACGCGTGGTGGGGGCTGGCCGCCGACGGGCAGCTGGCCGACAACGCCCGCGCCAGCCTGGTCCGCTCGTTCAGCGGGTTCGGCATCGCCGTGGCCCTCGCCGTGCCGCTCGGGCTGCTGATCGGCTGGTACCGGCCCGTCGCCGACCTCCTCGGCCCGCTGCTCGAAGTCTTCCGCAACACCGCCGCGCTCGCGCTGCTCCCGGTGTTCGTGCTGCTGCTCGGCATCGGCGAGACCTCGAAGATCTCCATCGTGGTGTACGCGTGCACCTGGCCGATCCTGCTCAACACCATCAGCGCCGTCCGCACTGTCGATCCGACCCTGCTCAGGCTGGCCAGGTCGATGGACCTCCCGGCGCCCCGGCTGTTCCAGAAGGTGATCCTGCCCGCCTCCGTACCGGTGATGTTCACCGGCATCCGGCTCGCGGGTGCGGTGTCCATCCTGGTCCTCGTCGCCGCCGAGATGATCGGCGCCAAGGCGGGACTCGGCTATCTGATCAATGCCTCGCAGTACAACTTCGCGATCCCGCAGATGTACGCGGGCATCATCACGATCTCCGCCATCGGCGTCGCCTTCAACCAGCTCCTGGTCGCCGTGGAACGGCGACTCGGCTCCTGGCGCGTGCCGACCGGCGGGTGACCGCCCCACCGGCCGGTCACCCTTCCCGTTCGCTGTCGCTCACCCCTTGAAAGGACACCTCGCATGACCACCGGCACAGGCTTCGACATCCGCAGAATCGGCGGCCGCATCGGCGCGGAGATCCACGGCGTGGACCTCTCCGCCGAGCTCGAACCCGCCATCGTCACGGAGATCAACTCCGCGCTCCTCGAACACAAGGCGCTCGTCTTCCGCGACCAGCGTCTCGACGACGCGGGCCAGCTCCGCTTCGCCGCCCTGTTCGGCGAGCTGACCAGGGCGCACCCCACGGTCCCCTCGGTCGAGGGGCAGCCCGAGATCCTGCCCGTCGACGGCGACGAGGGCATCCGCGCCAACAACTGGCACACCGACGTCACCTTCGTCCGTACGCCCCCGAAGGCGTCCACACTGCGCAGCATCGTGGTCCCGCCCTACGGCGGCAACACGCTCATCGCGAACTCCGCCGCCGCCTACCGCGATCTGCCCGAGGTGCTGCGCGAGCTGGCGGACAGGCTGTGGGCGGTGCACACCAACGACTACGACTACGCCGCCCCGAAGACCGAGAAGGCCGCCGAGCACCGCAGGCAGTTCGTCTCCACCAAGTACCGCACCGCACACCCGGTCGTCCGCGTGCACCCCGAGACCGGCGAGCGCGGCCTCTTCATCGGCGGCTTCGCCCAGAGCATCATCGGACTGAACTCCTCGGAGTCCCGCGATCTGCTGCGCATCCTCCAGGCGTACGTCACCCGCCCGGAGAACATCGTGCGGGTCATCTGGTCGCCGGGCGACCTCGTCCTGTTCGACAACCGCGTCACCCAGCACTACGCCCCCGACGACTACGGCGACCTGCCCCGCCTGCTGCACCGGGTGACCGTCGCGGGGGACGCCCCCGCCGGGATCGACGGCACGCTCAGCCGGGTCATCGAGGGTGACGAGGCCGCCCACTACACCCCGTCGGCGGCCTGATCCCCCGGCCGCCGGGCACCGGCGCGTGCCCGGCGGCCATCCGGTGCCACCCGACGGCCGCCGGTCCGCGTCGTACGGAATAATGCACGTATGCGGATCTCAGCCAGGGCGGACTACGCGGTACGCGCCGCGCTCCAGCTCGCCGCGTCCCCGGACGACGGGCCACTCAAGGCCGAGGCGATCGCCGACGCCCAGGACATCCCGCACAAGTTCCTCGAAGGCATCCTGAACGACATGCGCCGGGGCGGGCTCGTGCTCAGCCAGCGCGGCGGCAACGGCGGCTACCGGCTCGCCAAGCCCGCGCCGGACATCAGCATCGCCGATGTCATCCGGACGGTGGACGGGCCACTGGTCTCGGTGCGCGGGGTCAGGCCGCCCGAGCTGTCCTACACCGGGCCCGCCGAGTCCCTCCTGCCCCTGTGGATCGCGCTGCGGTCCAATGTGCGCGAGATCCTGGAGGGCGTGTCGCTCGCCGATGTCGCGTCGGCTCAACTCCCGTCCGAGGTATCGGCGTTGACGGACGCGCCGAGCGCCTGGGTGAACCCCTGAGCGACCCTCTCCACCGGGTACATCTCATCATGCGGGACCAGGCCGTCCACCATGTGGTTCAGGCCTTGGGGTCGGCGCCGTCTTCTGCCACGATCCCTACCAACCAGGTGGGAAAACTAGGGAAAAGGGAGGAGGGGCCATGCGAACGTCCGACGGCGCACACCGCCCGCTCCCGCGTCCCGAAGCACGGGCCCTGACCTCGCGCCGGCACATCGACTTCGGCCGCACGTCCAGCGCCGTCTGTCCCCTCGTCTGAAGCGGCAGCGCGCGACCGCCTGCCCGCCTGCCTGACCGTTCAGCGTCATCCGCTCTTCCGGCCGCCCGCGTGGGCGGCGCGTTCCGGAGCCATGCCTTCGCCCGGTTCCGTCCGTCACCTTCACCCTTTCCCTGAGAGGACACTCCTGTGTCTGCCGTAAGACCGCTCGCCGCCCTGCGCGCCATCGCCGTCCTCACCGCGCTCCCCCTTGCGCTCACCGCCTGCGGCTACGGTTCCGACTCCACCGACGACGACCCGAAGAGCAAGGTCGCGGCGGGCGCCAAGAAGCTCTCCGTGGACGAGGTGCGGATCGGCTACTTCCCCAACCTCACGCACGCCACCGCCCTGGTGGGCACCCAGGAGGGCCTGCTCCAGAAGGAGCTCGGCGGCACGACGATCAAGCCGTCCACCTTCAACGCGGGGCCCTCGGAGATCGAGGCGCTGAACGCCGGTTCCATCGACATCGGCTGGATCGGCCCCTCCCCCTCCATCAACGGCTACACCAAGTCCCAGGGCAAGAACCTGCGCATCATCAGCGGTTCCGCCTCCGGCGGCGTGAAGCTGGTGGTGAACCCCGACAAGATCAAGAGCCCTGACGACCTCAAGGGCAAGAAGATCGCCACCCCGCAGCTCGGCAACACCCAGGACGTCGCCTTCCTCAACTGGATCAAGGAGAAGGGCTGGAAGGCCGACGCGCAGAGCGGCAAGGGCGACGTCTCCGTGGTCCGTACGGACAACAAGATCACCCCGGACGCCTACACGTCCGGCTCCATCGACGGCGCCTGGGTGCCCGAGCCGACCGCGTCCAAGCTGGTCTCCGAGGGCGGCAAGGTCCTCATCGACGAGTCCGACCTGTGGCCCGGCAAGAAGTTCGTGATCACCAACATCATCGTGTCGCAGAAGTTCCTCAAGGAGCACCCGGACGTCGTCGAGGCGGTGCTGCGCGGCTCGGTGAAGACCAACGCGTGGATCAACGGCAACCCGGACAAGGCGAAGGCCTCCGCCAACGCCGCGCTGAAGAGGCTGTCGGGCAAGGCGCTGCCCGCCGAGGTCATCGACCCGGCCTGGAAGTCCATCGGCTTCCTCGACGACCCGCTGGCCGCCACCCTCGACAGCCAGGCGGAGCACGCGGTGGAGGCGGGGCTCCTGGAGGAGCCCGACCTCAAGGGCATCTACGACCTCGGCCCGCTCAACAAGGTCCTCGCGGCCGAGGGCGGCAAGAAGGTCGACGACGCCGGGCTCGGCGTGAAGTAGCTCGTGGCGGCGCGGCCGGGCGGACGACCGTCGGGCCGCGCCGCTACCCCGGTGCCAAGGGCTCGCAGCCGGGTGCCGGGCCGGTCAGTGGTCCGGGAGCAGGCGGTTGATGGCCGGTGCGATCTCGCCGAGGTCCAGGACGTGGTCCACCCGGCCCGTGTTGACGGCGGCCTTGGGCATGCCGTGGAACTGGGCGGACAGCGGGTCCTGCGCGATGACGGTGCCGCCCCGCGCCTTGACCGCCGCCACGCCGTCCGCGCCGTCGCTGTCCGCGCCGGTCAGCACACAGGCGACGACGCCCTTGCCGTGCACCCGCGCGGCGGACTCGAAGAGGGGGTCGGCGGCTGGGCGGGCGTGCCTGACGCGGTCCTCGCTGCTCAGGCTGAGCCTGCCGGTCGGTTCCAGGCACAGGTGCTGGTCGGGCGGGGCGATGTAGACGGTGCCCGCCGCCGGGGACTCCCCGTCCTCGGCCAGTTTGACGTTGAGCGCCGTCGAGCGGGACAGGATGGTGACGATCCGCGTCTCGCGCGAGCGGTTGAGGTGCTGGGCCACGAGCACCGGCACCGGGAGGGACGCCTTCAGCCCGCTCAGGAGCGTCGCGAGCCCCTGGATCCCGCCGGCCGACGCGGCGACGAGCACCACCGTGGCGTCGTACTTCCGGCCGTCACCGTGCTCCCGGCCGTCGTCGTACTTCCGGGCATCGTCTTCGCTGGGTGTAGCCACCCGGCCGAGAGTACCCGTTCCGCATCGGCCGGAACGCGCGTGCACGGGTCCGCGCCGCCCGGCTCAGATCAGGCGGAAGAGGTCGGCGGCGGCGTGCACGTCGGTGAAGTCCTCGACGGAGCGGAGGTTGTCGCAGAGGGCGTCGAGCACCGAACCCGCCCCGGCCGCGGGCGGGACGCCGATGGCCACGCCGAAGACACGGAACCCCAGCAGGCGCTTGGCGTCGTTCCAGTCCCGCATCCACTCCTCGGTGACATCGCACTCGTCGTCGGTGAGCAGCACGACGTCGCCCCGGGCGCGTGAGGTGTCGTCGTACTCCTCCGCGAGGAGTTCCCTGGCCGCCGTCAACGGTGTCTGGTAGCTGGTGCCGCCGCCGAGGAAGGTCTCCACGAAGTCGAGCACTCCGGTGATGCCGGACGGTGCGTCGGCCGGAAAGCGGAAGACCTGGATCCTGTCGACGGCCGAGAACAGGATGCCGACGAAGTCCCGCCCCGCCGCGCGGGCCTGGTCGAGCAGCGCCAGTGCGCACGCCTTGGCCCACGCCTCCCGGGGGGACGCCGCCGGGGCCCTCCTCGTACATGGAGTGCGAGGTGTCCACGCAGGCGATGACGGCCCCCTGGCCCGTGGACTGCTCGCCCTGGCTGTCGTAGAGCATCAGCTCCCCCGCGGCGTAGCGTGCGGCGAACACCGCCCGCAGTTCGGGCACGCCCAGGTGGGCCAGCTCGGAGGGCAGGACGCGGGAGAGGTCGTCGCCGAGGGTGACGCCGATGAGCTCGCCGGGGGTGTTCTCCACCTTGCGGGCGCGCTCGCCCTCGGCCATCCGGCGGAAGCGCCCGATCAGCTCGGCCCACCGGGCGAGCCGCCCGGTGCGCAGCCGCTCGGCGAGCCGGACCCGCTCGTCGTACGTCAGCCGTTCGAGCTCACCGGCGCCGACGCCCCACGCTCGCACCAGCGCGGCCTCCTCCCGCACGGACGCGGCAGCCCTCGCCACCGCGTGCCCGGCGGTGACGCGCAGCGCGGGTGCGGCCTGCGACAGCGCCCGCGTGGCGTCCTGGGCGGCCTGGCGCGCGGCGGTCCGCGCGGCCTCCGCGGTCGCGATCGCCCGCCGTACGGCACCGACGGCCGCAGGAGGCACCGTGCCCGCGCCGTCGGCGGCGTCCGCGGCACGGCCGAGCGCCTCCCCCACGGCGCTCGCCGCGCTCCGGGCGGTCTCTTGTGCCGCCTCCGCCCGCTCGGCCCGGCCCTCGCCCTCCCGGCAGTGCGCCAGCATCCGGCGCAGCTCTCCCGCCTGGGCGAGGACGGCCATGGCGGCGGCATAGGGGTCGCCCGCGGTCTCCCGGTGCAGTGCGACGAAGTCCGCCGACTCCGTCAGCGCGGTCACGATGTGGTGGTTGGCCAGGCGCGAGGGGGCCATCTCCGCGGGCGCGCGCAGCCGCGGCGCGACGTGGCAGGCCGCGAGGAAGACATCGCTCAGGAGGTCGGTGGTGTGCCGGTGGTCCGCGCCGAGCTCCGCGTCCAGCTCGCGCAGTCCCGCGGACCGCGCCCATGTGTCGCGCCAGGCGATCCGGTCGAAGGGGTCGGCGACCACGGCCGTGGTGTGCCGCTCGGAGGCCGCGGCGGACAGGCCGAGCCAGTCACCGCCCCGGTCCGCGAGGTCGGTCAGCTGCACGGCTTCCCCCCGGCCCGCCGCACGGCTTCCGCTCCGGTCCGCCGCACGGCTTCGGCTCCGGGCCGCTTCACGGCTTCGCCGGGACCATGCTCGCGTCGACCCCGAGGGCCTCGGTGAGGATGCGGGTCCTGACGGCGCGCTGGCGGCCGGTGACACGGTCGATGGCGGCGGTGGAGCGGCCCGCGACCACGGCCTCGTCGCGCAGTCGCGCCAGCCGGTTGCCCGCCCTGGCCAGCTTGCCGTGGGCGTTCTTGATGACCCAGTCGCTCAGGGCCTCGCGGGACTGCCCGGCCATGGCGTCGAGCTGCGCCTCCAGGTCCTCGATGGTGTCGGCCAGGTCGAGGGCCTCCTTGGCGTCGGGGTTGACCAGGTGCAGGACCTCGCGCTCGACGGTGGGGCGGTCGGCGGGTGAGTCCCACAGCACATGGGTCAGCACCGACAGGTCGGTCTCGGCGACCGCGGCACGGCCGTCGAGGTAGGCGGACGCCTGGAGCAGGCCCACCGCCTGCCGCCAGCGGCGGTCGGAGGCGACGAGTTCCTTGCGGCGCAGGGCGGCCCGCAGCGTGCACACCGCGTCCACGATCGCGTCGGGCACGTCCACGGTGGGCACCGCCTCGGTCACCGCGTGCCGCAGCGCGTCCAGTTCGACGGTGGTGCGTGCGGGTGCCGGTGGACGGCTGACGGCGGAGCGGACCAGTGCGGCGAAGTTGGCGGGGTCGGCCAGGTATCCGACCTCGATCCGTACCAGGAGCCGGTCGTAGATCGCTGCCGCATCGGCCGCCTCGGGCAGTTCGTTGCTCGCGGTGATGGCCCCGATCAGGGGGCAGTGGACCGGCGCGCCGCCGTTCTCGGGATGGTAGATGCGTTCGTTGAGATAGCCGAGGGTCTCGTTCAGGGCGGCCGTGGAGCACTTGAAGATCTCGTCGATGAACGCGATGTGCGCGGTCGTGGCGCGGCCCTCATAGACCTGGCGGTACTCGCCGCGGGCCAGCGCGGCGACGTCTATGGGCCCGAACATCCTGGTCGGCGCGGTGAACTTCGACAGCAGGATCTCCCAGTAGGCCGCCCCGTCGATCCGGCCGGTCAGCTCCCTCGCCAGCTCGGACTTGGCCGTCCCCGGCGGGCCGAGCACCAGCGAGTGCCGCCCCGCGAGGAGGGTCACCACCAGCGTCCGCACCACGTCGTCCCGCTCGTAGAACCGCTCCGCCAACTCACCGCAGACCGCCCGCAGTTTCCCGGCCGTGCCCCGCGCTTCCTCCGCGCTCATATGCGACTCCCCATGCCCACCAAGCATACGGAGCCCGCGGGGACCCGCCTGTCCCTCAGGCGCCGGTGGTGCCGTCGGCCATTTCGCGCAGGATGTCCAGATGGCCGTTGTGCCGGGACGTCTCCTCGATCAGGTGCATGAGAATCCAGCCGAGGGTGACGTGGACGCCGTCCCTGACGGGCCGTTTCGCGGTGGCCGACAGGTCGGTGTCCGCGACCAGTTCGCGGTAGCGGGCGCTCTGTTCCTCGTATGTCGCGAGGAGTTCGGCGACGGGGGTGTGCGCGCCGATGCGCATCTCGCGGTCGGGGTCCTCGTCGGTCCAGGGACCCTGGTCCTCCTCGCCGAGGAAGATCACCTGGATCCAGTGGTACTCGACCCAGCGCAGGTGGCTGAGGAGACCGCCCAGGGTCATGAGCGGCGAGGCCGGCAGCGGCGCGCTCGCCGCGTCGTCCGCCGCGAGATCGGCGCACTTGGCCACCGCGGTGGCCCGCGCGTAGTCGAGGAAGGTGGTCAGCATGGAGCGCTCGTCCCAGGCGGGAGGCATGTCGGTGCGGGTCATCGGGCGATGATCGCAGAGCGGGCGCTGTTCGGCAGCGCATTATCCGCCCGGCCGCCGCCGGTCACGCCAACTCCGCCCAAGGGGCCGGTGGGTTCGCGGCGAAGAAGCGGAGGAGGCCCAAGAGGCGGGCGGCCGGAGGGGCGGTCCAGTGGCGTGCGCCGGGATGCGGAGAGGGGTCCCGCAGGCGCCCGAGTGCCCACGCCAGATGGCACCGGAGCACGCGCGCCTCCAGGCGTCCGGCCCCCACCGGCAGCCCGGCGCCGGTCTCCTGCCGGTAGCCCTCAAGTACGGCGGGCACGGCGACCAGCGGCACCTTGGCGAACTCGGTGGCCGCGTCCGCCCACATCGCGTCGCCCCAGTCCACGAGGGAGCTGAACTCCACCGTGTCCGTGTCCGTGTCCGTGTACGGGGAGACCATGAGGTTCTGCGGGGCGATGTCGCCGTGCACGAGAGTCGGGGGCGCCTCGGCGGGCAGATACTCCGCGAGCCGGTCGAACCAGCCGGTGAGCCAGCGCGCGGCCTCGGTGTCGAGACGGCCCTCGGAGGCGAGCCGGTCCACCAGGACGCGCGGGTCGTCGCCGTCGTCGTCCACGGGCACGGCGGGGAGGCCGGCCGGGGTCAGCGCCGGGAGTGACCCCGGCGGCGCGAGAGACAGCTGGTGGAGCTTGGCCAGCTCGCGGCCCACCTGCCGGTACACCCGCTCCGGCGCATCGGCGGGCAGACCGAGCCGCGCGAGATCCACCCCTTCGGCCCGTACGAGGATCATGTACGGCACGTCCACCGAGGAGCGGGTGTCGTCGAAGGCGACGATCTCCGGGGTGCGCACTCCCGCACCTCGCGCGAGAGGGATGACCGCTGCCTCCGTGACCAGGTCGGGCAGGAAGCGGTCGGCGCGCGGGACGCGGAGCACCAGTTCCCCGCCGAGCAGGAAGGTGTGGTTGGCGACGCCCGCGGGCACCGGCCGCACCGCGTCGGCGGGCACCCCGTGCCGGGCGGCGATGGCGGCCAGGGTCCCGGGGCGGATCTCGTACTCCTCCATGGGCAGGCATGGTGACATGCGGGGCGCGGCCGATGGGCGACGTGCCCGGACGGGGACGGCGGTGGGGCGTTCCGTGTCCCAGCTCACCGTCCGCATCGCGGTACCCGCGCCCCGGCCCGCCGCCGGACCCTCTAGGGTGGGCGGCGCAGCTGGTTCGCCCCGCCCGCCAGGTGGGAGGCGTCGCAAGAGGGAACCCGGTGGGAATCCGGGACTGCCCCGCAGCGGTGAGTGGGAACGACCGCCGTCATACGCACTGGGCCCGATGAACTGGGCCTGGGAAGCGACGGCCAGTAGGCGTCTCGCACGAAGAGACGGGCCCGCGAGTCCGAAGACCTGCCAACTGCCCGCGCGCGGACGATGCGTGCGCGGACATCCCGGTGACCTCGTGGGCGGGTCGGCGTACACATCGGACGGACCACCACCGTGCCTCGGCGCCCGGCGGTGAGGTGCCGTCCGGTCCGTCGTGCCTTCGCGCCCCCGTCCCGTCGCCGGGATCTCAGGGATTCATCTCGCGAAGGAGATCTCCGTGACCACCGAGACCACGGCAGCCGCCGTCCGGGCCACCGTGTACGGCCACCCCCGCCAGGGCCCGAACCGGGAACTGAAGAAGGCGGTCGAGGGCTACTGGAAGGGCCACGTCACCGCCGACGCCCTGCGCGCCACCGCCGCCGGACTGCGCCGCACGGCCTGGCGGCAGCTCGCCGAAGCGGGCATCCACGAGGTGCCCACCGGCGACTTCTCATACTACGACCACGTCCTCGACACCACCGTCATGGTGGGCGCCGTCCCCGCCCGGCACCGTGCCGCCGTCGCGGCGGACGCCCTGGACGGCTACTTCGCCATGGCGCGCGGCACCCAGGACGTGGCGCCGCTCGAAATGACCAAGTGGTTCGACACCAACTACCACTACCTGGTGCCCGAGCTGGGCCCGGACACGGTGTTCACCGCCGACTCCGGCAAGCAGGTCGCCGAGCTGAAGGAGGCGCTCGCCCTCGGTCTGGCCGCCCGGCCCGTCCTGGTCGGGCCCGTCACCTATCTGCTGCTCGCCAAGCCCGCCCCCGGCGTCCCCGCGGACTTCGACCCGCTGACCCTGCTCGACCGGCTGCTCCCGGTCTACGCCGAGGTCCTCGCCGACCTGCGCGCGGCGGGCGCGGAGTGGGCGCAGCTCGACGAACCCGCCCTCGTGCAGGACCGCACCCCCGCCCAACTGAACGCCGCCGCACGGGCCTACCGCGATCTCGGCGCCCTCACCGACCGGCCGCGGCTCCTCGTCGCCTCCTACTTCGACCGGCTCGGCGACGCGCTGCCCGTACTCGCCAAGGCGCCCGTCGACGGTCTCGCCCTGGACTTCACCGAGGCCGCCGCCGCCAACCTCGACGCGCTGGCCGCGGTCGGCGGCCTGCCCGGCAAGCGGCTCGTCGCGGGTGTCGTCAACGGCCGCAACATCTGGGTGAACGACCTGGAGGACTCCCTCACCACCCTCGGCACCCTGCTCGGGCTCGCCGACCGGGTGGACGTCGCCGCCTCCTGCTCACTCCTCCATGTGCCGCTCGACGCCGCCGTGGAGCGCGACATCGACCCGCAGATCCTGCGCTGGCTCTCCTTCGCGCGCCAGAAGACCGCCGAGATCGTCACCCTCGCCAGGGGCCTGGCCCAGGGCACCGACACCATCGCCGCCGAACTGGCGGCCAACCGCGCCGACCTCGCGGCCCGCGCCAACTCGCCGATCACCCACGATCCGGCGGTACGGGCCCGCGCCGCCGCCGTCACCGCCGCCGACTCCCGGCGCTCGCAGCCGTACGCCGAACGCGCGGCGGCCCAGCGCGCGCACCTCGGGCTGCCCCTCCTGCCGACCACCACCATCGGCTCCTTCCCGCAGACCGGGGAGGTGCGTGCGGCCCGCGCCGATCTCCGCGCGGGCCGGATCGACACGGCGGGCTACGAGGAGCGCATCAAGGCCGAGATGAGGGAGGTCATCGCCTTCCAGGAGAAATGCGGCCTCGACGTCCTGGTGCACGGCGAGGCCGAGCGCAACGACATGGTGCAGTACTTCGCCGAGCAGCTCACCGGCTACCTCGCCACGCAGCACGGCTGGGTGCAGTCCTACGGCACCCGCTACGTACGGCCGCCGGTCCTGGCCGGTGACATCTCACGGCCCGGGCCTATGACGGTGCGCTGGACGTCGTACGCCCAGTCGCTGACCGAGCGTCCCGTCAAGGGCATGCTCACCGGGCCCGTCACCATGCTCGCCTGGTCCTTCGTCCGCGACGACCAGCCACTCGGGGACACCGCGCGCCAGGTCGCCCTCGCCCTGCGGGACGAGGTCCGCGACGTGGAGGACGCGGGCGGCTCGGTGATCCAGGTCGACGAGCCCGCGCTGCGCGAGACGCTGCCGCTGCGCGCCGCCGACCGCCCGGCCTACCTGGCCTGGGCCACGGAGGCCTTCCGGCTCAGCACGAGCGGGGTCCGTCCGGACACCCAGATCCACACCCACATGTGCTACGCGGAGTTCGGCGACATCGTGCAGGCCATCGACGACCTCGACGCCGATGTCATCAGCCTGGAGGCGGCCCGCTCCCATATGCGGGTCGCGCGCGAACTGGCCGCCCACGGGTATCCGCGCGAGGCGGGCCCCGGCGTCTACGACATCCACTCGCCGCGCGTGCCGAGCGCCGGGGAGGCGGCGCGGTTGCTCCGTGCCGGGCTTGAGGCCATCCCCGCCGAGCGGCTGTGGGTCAACCCCGACTGCGGTCTGAAGACGCGCGGCTGGCCCGAGACCCGCGCCGCACTGGAGAACCTCGTCACCGCGGCCCGCACGGTCCGCGAGGAACTCGCCGCGAACTGACGCCCCGCGCGACCGGGGAGGAGAACACCGGAGCACCGGCCGCTCCCCTCCCCGGTCCGCTACGGACGCCCGCCGGACCGCCGGGGCACGGGCCGACCCCCCGGGCCCGGCACCTGGCCCGCCCGGTCGACCACGGCGTGGCCGACGAGCGCGGTGCTCGACAGGAGGGTGCCGCGCTTGCCGTACTCACCGTCCCTGGTCAGGTAGGTGCGCGAGCCGATGTACGCGAGGGTGTCCGGGTCGAAGACCCACTCGGTGCGCTGACCGTACGTGGTGTCGTTCCGCACGATGCCGAGTCCTCGGCGGCCGATGGCGTCCTTGACCCGGTCGGTCTTCTCCACGCCGGGAATCCGCGCCGCCGCGCGGTACAGGGCGGCGGCCGTGCGGGGCGGCATGACCCCGCCGACGAGGGAGCCGATCTCGTCGAAGACCGCCTGGTCCGGCTCGCTCCGCTCGTGCTCGGGCATCTTGTCGTACAGGTACTCCAGAAGGGCGTCGGGGTCGGTCGGCAGGGCGGCGAGCCAGCGGTAGGTGGGCCGGGAGCCACGCCCGCGGACCCCGCCCGGCCGGGCTCGTGGCGCTCCGCCGCCGTGGCGGGCTTCCGCTCCCCGCCGCCGGTGGCGGCGATACCGCCCACGACCGCGGCGGCCACGGCGAACGCCGTCACCGGCACGAGCAGCGCGGGGCGCGGGAAGGTCCTGCGGGGCCATCAGCAGTTCCTTGGTGCGCAGGTACCGCTCGTCCGGGAGGTCCCAGTCCGCGGGCACCGGCAGCAGTCCGGCGATCGCTGCCGCGTCGGAGTGCCCCAGGTCCCCGGAGCGGGACGTGTCGTGCTGGTTCATACGGTTCCCTCCCGTACGGGCCGGGCCGCGAGTGCGGCGTCACTCTTCATCTCTCCGCGGGCCGCGCGGGGTTCCGGCTCTGCCCGGGATTTCGCCGCCGCGCGCTCCGTGTGCTCCGTGTGCTCCTCCGCGAACTCTGCGAGCCTGGCGAGCTTGGCGCGGGCCCGCGAGAGCCGGGAACGGACCGTGCCGACCGGGATGCCCAGGGCGTCCGCCGCCTGCCGGTAGTCCAGACCCGACCACACACAGAGCGAGAGCACCTCGCGCTCCTGGCGTCTGAGCCGGTCGAGGGCCGCCTGCACCGCTCTGAGGCGCCGCGCGTCGTCGATCCGTCCGGCCACCTCCGGCGCGAAGTCCGCCACCGTCGTCTGCTGGGTCCCCCTGGCCAGGAAGGCCCGCCGTCTGCGCAGTCCGCGCCGGGCGTTCTCCGCCTTGTGGGTGGCGATGCCGAGCAGCCACGGGGTCAGCGGGCCCCCGGTGGTCTCCAGCCGCTCCCGCGACCGCCAGGCGGCGAGAAACGTCTCCGACATCACTTCCTCCGCGGCCGACCAGTCGCCGGTCAGCCGCAGTGCGTGGTTGTACACGGTGCGCGCACCGTGCTCATAGAGCTCGGCGAACGCCTCGCGCTCACCGGCCCGTACCCGCCGTCGCAGGTCGTCCTCTGCCTCTGAATCCCTCACGTCCGGTACCTCTCCGCGACCGCGGCACGGTTCCTGAGACGTGCGTCACCCCGCGCGCCGACGGCCCCGGCCGACGCCGACCACACCCCGACTCCACCCATGGACAGGCGCCGACCTGGCGTGATCTGATCGCCACGGCTCCCGCACCGCCCCGGTGAGCGCGGGACTCCGTCCTCCCCCCGGCAGAAAAGTTCCCCGCACATGCAGAAGACCAAGGCCGCGCTCTGGGAGTTCCTCCAGGGCCTCGGCAAGACATTCATGCTCCCGGTAGCGCTGCTCGCCTTCTGCGGCATCATGCTGGGCATCGGCTCCTCGCTCTCCAGTGAGGCGGTGACCGACAACCTGCCCTTCCTCAAGGCCGAGGTGTTCCATCTCCTCTTCACCTGGATGGCGAGCACGGGCCTGGTCGCCTTCAACTTCCTGCCGGTCCTCTTCGCCATGGCCATCCCGCTCGGTCTCGCGCGCGAGGACAAGGGGGTGGCCGCCTTCTCCGGGTTCGTCGGGTACGCGGCGATGAACCTCGCGGTGAACTTCTACCTCACCGCCAAGAAGGTCGACTTCGAGGACGAGAAGGCCGTCGCCCATTACGGCATCGCCGATGTCCTCGGCGTGCAGTCCATCGATACGGGACTGCTCGGAGCCGTGGCCGTTGGCATCGTTGTCAGCGTCCTTCACCGGCGCTTTCGTGCCCAGCGTATGCCGGACGCGCTGGCCTTCTTCGGCGGTCTGCGCTTCGTCCCGATCATCTCCGCGCTCGTCCTGAGCGTGCTCGGACTGCTCATCCCGCTGGTGTGGCCGACGTTCAACGGCTGGATCACCGCGGTGGGGCGCGGCATCGGCCACACCGGTGTCTTCGGACCGTTCTTCTTCGGCATGGGCGAGGTCCTGCTCCGGCCGATCGGGCTGCACCACATCCTGGTCGCGATGTTCCGCTTCACCGACGTCGGCGGCTCGGGAGCGGTGTGCGGTGACAACGTTTCCGGCGCCCTGAGCATGTTCTACGCGCACCTGGACTGCTCCGGCCCGCCCTCGTCGGCCGTCACGGACGCCACGCACTTCCTCTCCCAGGGCAAGATGGCCGCCTATCTCGGCGGGCTGCCGGGCGCCGCGCTCGCGATGTACCACTGCGCGCGCCGCGAGATGCGCCCGGAGGTCAAGGCGCTGCTCGTCTCGGGCGTCGTGGCCTGTGTCGTCGGCGGGATCACCGAGCCGCTCGAGTTCCTGTTCCTGTTCATCGCGCCCTGGCTGTACGTCATCCACGCCGTCCTGGTGGGCCTCGGCTTCCTGACGGCCGCCGTGCTCGGCGTCTTCATCGGCAACACCGACGGCAATGTCATCGACTGGCTCGTCTTCGGCGTCCTCCAGGGCTCCACCACGAAGTGGTACCTGGTCCCGGTGATCGCCGCGGTCTGGTTCGCGGGCTACTACTTCCTCTTCCGCTGGGCGATCACCCGCTTCGACCTGAAGACGCCGGGGCGCGAGACGCCGGACCCGGACGAGGAAGGTGCCGACGAGTCGGCGGACACCTCCCGGGACGGCTCCGGTGCCGACGGGAGGTCCGGGGAGGAGAGCGGGGAGCGGAGCGAGGAGGCCGCTCCGCCGCGTGAGCTGGTCGGCGGCAAGTACGACGCGGCGGCGATGCTCGACGCGATCGGCGGGGCGGGGAACATACAGTCCCTCGACAACTGCATCACCCGTCTGCGGATGACCGTGGAGGACGCGGGCCGGGTCGACGAGGCGCGGCTGAAGAAGCTGGGTGCCGTCGGCGTCATGAAGCTCGACGCGCACAACGTCCAGGTCATCATCGGCCCGCAGGTGCAGTCGGTGAAGGACGCGATCGCCACGATGCTCCCGGTGGGCTGAGCCATGACCCAGCCCGCCCACGACGCGGCGCACGCCGCCCGGCGGCCCCCGTACGCGTACGACTTCGACACCCCCGTGGACCGGCGCGGCACCTGGTGCACGCAGTGGGACTACGTGGAGGACCGCTTCGGGGCGCCGGATCTGCTGCCCTTCACCA
The DNA here is from genome assembly GCF_041028215.1 of Streptomyces flavofungini. GTDB lineage: Bacteria > Actinomycetota > Actinomycetes > Streptomycetales > Streptomycetaceae > Streptomyces > Streptomyces flavofungini_B. Next base: position 4,210 of record NZ_JASKYR010000057.1, on the reverse strand, counting down.
TCTCCGACATGGACTTCGAGACGGCGCCGGAAGTCCTGACGGCGCTGCGCTCCCGCCTGGACCACGGCGTGCTCGGCTACTCGCGCTGGCGGCAGGAGGACTTCCTCTCCGCGATCGCGCACTGGTACGCCACCCGGCACGCCACGGAGGTGGACACCGGCTCGATCGTCTACGGACCGTCCGTGATCTATCAGCTCTCGGTCCTGCTGGGGCTCTGGTCACGGCCGGGCGACGGGGTGGTGACCCACACCCCGACGTACGACGCGTTCCCCAGGACCGTCGCGGCGGCCGGACGCGAACTGCGCGGCTGCCCGCCGCACGACTGGGCGCGCCTGGCGGAGCTGCTCGCCCTGCCCGACACGTCCGTCCTGCTGCTCTGCTCGCCGCACAACCCGACCGGCCACGTCTGGACGGCGCGGGAGCTGGACCGCATGGCCGAGCTGTGCGAACGGCACGGGGTGGCCGTGATCAGCGACGAGATCCACTCCGACCTGGCCCATCCGCCGCACGTCCACCGCCCCTGGGTACGGCATGCGCGGGCGGGGCGCTGGGCGGTGCTGACCTCGGCCTCGAAGTCGTTCAACATCCCGGCGCTGACGGGCAGTTACGGCATCATCGGCGACACGGCGTCGCGTGACGCCTATCTGCACCGGCTCAAGGAGGCCGACGGCCTCTCGTCACCGGCCGTGCTCTCCCTGGTGGGGCACATCGCCGCCTACCGGCGGGGGGCGCCCTGGCTCGACGCCCTGCGCGCCTACGTGGCGGGCAATCTGGCCATGGTCGCCGAGCGTCTGGACGAGGCGTTCCCGCAACTGGGCTGGCGTCCTCCACAGGCGGGCTATCTCGCCTGGATCGACCTCGGGCCCCTGGGCGTGGACGACGACGCGCTCCAGAAGGAGCTGATCGAGGTGGAGAAGGTCGCCATCATGCCGGGCGGCACCTATGGCGCGCCCGGCATGCTCCGGCTCAACGTGGGCTGCCCTCGCGAGAAGGCGGAGGCGGGTGTCCGGGCCCTGGTCAATGCCCTGCGGCGACTGACCGGGGCGTGACGGCGGGGGTGTCCTTCGGGTGCCGCACCGCTGGACCGGCGTTCGCGTGCTCCGGCTCGTCAGCCAACGGCCCTTCGCGCGGCGGGGGCACCTCTCACCTGCCGATTCCACTCAAGTAAGGTGAGCCTAACGTTACTTATCAGCCACCCTGAGGACGCCCTGTGCCCGACGCCGTGATATCCGCAGCCGCCCCCGCGACCGGCGGCCGTGCCCCCGCTCCCGGCTCCACGCCGCAGGCGGGACCGGCGGGCTGGCGGGAGCTCCGCTCGAACGACGAGCTGACGGAGCTGTTCGGCCCGCCGCACCCGATCGTCATCGAGAAGGTGCACGACGAACTGACCGAGGACGACCTCGGCATCCTCGCCCGCTCCCCCTTCTGCGTGGTCTCCACCTCCGACGCCGACGGCAACTGCGACTCCTCCCCGCGCGGCGACACCGTGGGCTTCGTGCACGTCCTGGACGCCCGTACGGTGGCCATCCCCGACCGCCCCGGCAACCGGCGCGGCGACAGCCTCCGCAACGTCCTGGTCAATCCGCACGTGGGCCTGCTGCACCTGGTGCCCGGCGCCGCCGACGTGCTGCGCGTCAACGGCCGCGCCCGCATCCTCACCGACGCCCCGTTCTTCGACGCCATGGCCGTGCGCGGCCGGCGCCCCGAGCTCGCCCTCGTGGTCGAGATCGACGAGATATTCCGCCACTGCCCTGCCTCCCTGCGCCGGGCGGGCCTGTGGCAGCCGGAGACGTGGACGCCGCAGGCCTGACCCAAGGACGCGCCGCGCGGCTGAGGACGGCCTGCGGATGCGTGGACGGGCGCGAGGCGGGAGGCTGGAGGCATGAGTGATCCACTCGTACCTCCCGAAGAGACCCCGCCCGCCGAAGGCTCCATCGCCGAGGCTCACGAGGAACGCGCGGACGGCTCCTTCTGGGAGCACCCGGGCATCTGGGTGTGGTTGATCGTCGTGGGCGCCGCGATCGTCGCGGCGTTCTTCATCGCCCGTCTCGTCGCCCTGTGAGGGCCCCGGCGGCACCGGCGCGCAGTCCCCAGCAGAACGGAGCACGGCCCCATGTCCAAGAAGGACGACCTCAGCAAGGGTGACAAGGTCACCTGGAAGAGCCACGGCCAGAACGTGCCGGGCACCGTGAAGAAGAAGATCACCGACCGGACCGAGACGGCGGGCCGCACGGTCGACGCCTCGAAGGACGAGCCGCAGTTCGAGGTGGAGAGCGACAAGACCGGCCGCAACGCCGTGCACAAGCCCGGCGCCCTGCGCAAGAAGGGCCGCAGCTCCTGATGGCCACCCGGCAGGACACCGACCGGGACGAGACGATCGACGGCTTCAAGGACGCGGTGAACATGACCGCGAGCAGCCTGGAGAAGTGGCTGGAGACCGACGAGTCCAAGAGCGTGGGCCAGAGCGACGGCGGCGGCGAGAGCGTCGGCCACGCCTCCGGACGGCGCATCATCAAGCTCCTGCACACCAAGAAATCCGACCTGACCGACGGCGACCTCGCCCATATGCGCAAGGTGACCGGCTACGTCCACCGGCACATGAAGCAGCGCCCGAGCGGCGACATCACCGACACGCCCTGGCGCTACTCCCTCATGAACTGGGGTCACGACCCCAAGAAGAAGTGACGACGACCCGGGTTCAGTAGCGGCGCCTGAGGCCGGACGGCCGGGACGAGCGCGTCCGAGGCGTCCGCGACCGTCGCCGAAGCCGTCGCGCGGGGCCCGCCACGGCAAGGGGGAGGAAGGCGACTGCGGCGCCTCCGCCGTGGCGGGCCCCGGAAAAGGGGTGCGTCAGGCCGTGTGCAGGGTCAGGCCGTAGCGGTTGAGGATCTCGTTGATCGGCTGGTGCCAGGTCTCGCCGCCGCCGGAGCAGTTGCCCCAGCCGCCGGAGGTGACACCCTGCGCCTGGTCACCGCTGATGAAGGAGCCACCGGAGTCACCGGGCTCGGCGCAGACGCTGGTCTTGGTCATCTCGTGGACCGCGCCCTGGCTGTAGTTGACGGTCTCGTTGGTGGCGAGCACCCGGCCGCAGTGCCAGTGCGTCGTGGAACCCGAGCGGCAGACGGAGGCGCCGATCGGTGCGACCGCGGAGCCCCGCACCAGCTGGTCGGAGACCGTTCCCCAGCCGAGCACGACGGGCACGGTCCACCAGCCGTTGCCGACACTGACCCAGGAGTAGTCGTTGCCGGGGAAGGACGAACCCCGGAAGTTGCCGATGGCCGAGTTGTCCCAGCCGCGGACCGCCGCGCCCGTCTGGCCGCAGTGCCCGGCCGAGACGAACCCGCCGTGGACGGAGAAGCCTATGGAGCAGCGGACGTTGCCGGTGTAGTACGGGTCGCCGCCGACCGTGCCCGCGGCGAAGGTGCGCGGCGCCTCGCGCACCTCCTTCACGGTGACGGGCCCGGTCTTCCCGGCCCGTGCCACGAACGAGCGGACATCGTTGTCAGCCTTACGGGACGCGACCACGTTCACGACGACGCTGCTCGCGCGCGGATCGACGTGCCAACTGGCGACGCCCTTGGGCGCCTTGAGTGCGTCGATCTTCTTCTTGACACCGTCGAGCTGCCGCGCGGAGTGCGCCACCACCTTGACGTCGGCGCCGGCCGCCCGTACCGCGTCGGCCTTCGCCGTGCCCGTGAGGGCGACGGTCAGCCTGCCCGCCGACGCGTCGTACCAGGAGCCGCCGTAGGCGGACCCGGCGGCCTTGCGCGCCTTGCCGTCGACCGCGGTCGCCTTCTTCTCGGCCGCGAGCCGCCGCACGGCCTCGCTCTTCGTCAGACCCAGGTCCTTCCGCATCGCCGTCAGGAGGTCCGAGGACGCCGGGGCCGCGGCCCGGGGTGACGGGGCGTCGGCCGCGGCGGCCGAGGGCAGGCCGACCGTGGCGGCGGCGCCGAGGAACAGGGCACAGACTCCCGCGCCGATGGCGGTCCTGCGACGCCGGGCGGAAGCGGTGGTGGGGTGGGGGTGCGTCACGTGTCTCAAGGCGGTTGGCCCTTCTGTCGTTCCAGCTCAGTGGGGATGAAACAGGAGACGAGAACCGAGAACGCGGAAAGAGAGCGCTCTCAGAGCGTTCGGATCGGAGCGTAACGGTCCGATGAAGCCGGGTCCATGCCAAGGAATGGGCGGGCGCGAAGTGGCCGGAAATCGTGGG
>NZ_JASKYR010000569.1:0-5752 GCF_041028215.1 Streptomyces flavofungini | reverse complement strand
CGTTCCACGCGTGGGCGGGGGCGGCGGGGACGTCGTCGGCCCCGCGCGGCGGCGGTGACATCGGGCAGGCCCTGCTCGCCGCGTACGCGCGCGAACTGCCGCTCGCCGAGCCCGCATTGCCCTGGCACGCGCTGCGCACCCCGGTGGCCGATCTCGCCGCCGCCCTCGCCATCGCCGCCGGGGCGCTCGGCAAGGTCGCGGCGGACGTCCTGACGCTCTCCCGCACCGAGATCGCCGAGGTCTCCGAAGGCGCGGGGGGCGGTTCGTCGGCCATGCCGCACAAGGCCAATCCCGTACGCGCCACGCTCATCGCCGCCGCCGCGCGGCGCGCGCCCGGCCTCGCGGCCACGCTGCTCGGTTCTCTCGTGGCCGAGGACGAACGGCCGCCGGGCGCCTGGCACGCCGAGTGGGAGCCGCTGCGTGACCTGCTCCGCCTGGTGGGCGGCGCGGCCCGCGACGCGGCGGGGCTCTCCGAGGGTCTGCGGGTCCATCCGGAGGCCATGCGCGCCCATCTGGCCCTGACGGACGGCCTGATCGTCTCGGAGCGCCTGGCGGCGGAACTCGCGCCACGGCTCGGCCGTGCCAGGGCGAAGGACCTGGTGACGGAGGCGGCGGCACGGGCGAGGACCGAGGGCCGCTCCCTGGCCGAGGCCTTGAGCGAGGGGCTGCGACGGGAAGGGGCCGTGCCGGGGTCCGGCGGAGTGGATGAGCGAGCCCCGTCGGCAGGCCTCGACCTCACCGGACTCACCGACCCCGCCCAGTACACCGGCTCCGCCGGAGTTCTCACCGACCGTGCTCTGGAGCGACGTTGACACGCGTAGGACTGTTGCATCACACCGTTGAGGGCGTCGGCGGTGCGGCGCCGCTGGTGCTCGGGGCGTCGCTCGGGACCTCGTCGCGGCTCTGGGACGGGGTGGCTCCCGGGTTGTCCGGGGTGCTGCGGGTCGTGCGGTGGGATCTGCCCGGACACGGGCGCTCACCGGCCGGGCTGATCGGAGCCGGTGCCACCGTCGGGGAGCTCGCCGGGCTCGTGCTCGGGCTCGCCGACTCGCTCGGGACCGGCCGCTTCGCGTACGCCGGGGTCTCGATCGGTGGCGCCGTCGGGCTGCACCTCGCGGTCCACCACCCGGAGCGCGTGACGAGCCTCGCCGTGATCTGTTCGTCGGCGCACTTCGGCGGCGCCGGGCCGTGGCAGGAGCGGGCGGCGACCGTGCGCCGCGAGGGGCTCGGCGCGCTGGCCGACGCGGCCCCCGGGCGCTGGTTCACCCCGGGTTTCACGGTGCCCGCCCTCGTCGCGGACCACCGCGCCGCCGATCCGGCCGCGTACGCCGCGTGCTGCGACGCGCTGGCCGCCTACGACCTGCGGGACGACCTCGCGGCGATCACCGCGCCGACCCTGGTGATCGCCGGTCGCGAGGACCCCGCCACGCCGCCCGCGCACGCCCGCGAGATCGCCGACGCGGTGCCCGGCGCCTCCCTCATCGAGCTCACGGGGGCCTCTCACCTGGCACCCGCCGAACGTCCGGACACCGTCGCGGCGGCCCTGCGCGTCCACTTCACGGGCCCCGCGGCCGAGGCCCGACCGTACGGCGGGCCGTGACGGGCGACGCCGATTCGCCCCGGGTCGCGCGCCGGGCGCGGCGGGAGGCCCGGGTCAGCGCGGGGGCCAGTGGCCCGCCCTCCGCAGCTCGTGGTGGAGCGCCCACGCGTCCGCCACCGGCCCCAGGTGCCCGAGCTTGTCGGGGTTGACCACCATCCGGATCGCCTGGACACGCCCGTCGAGCACGTCGAGCGCCCAGGTGTGCAGCACCCTGCCGTCCCGGTCGCGGAAGACCGCACCGGGCTGGCCGTTGATCTCCCGCGCCGCGAAGGTGATGTCGGCCCGGGCGAGGCGGGGGATGACGGCGGCGAGCAGCCGGGCCACGTTGTCCGCGCCGAGGACGGACCTGGCGAGCTGCGGCGCCTTGCCGCCGCCGTCGCCGACCAGCGACACATCGCCCGCGAGCAGGTCCCGCAGCGCCCCGACGTCACCCTCGCGCAGGGCGTCGAAGAACCTGGCCGACAGCGCCTCCCGCTCCGCCCGGTCCGCCGCGAAGCGCGGCCGCCCGGACCGCATGTGCCCCCGCGCCCGCACCAGAAGCTGACGGCACGCCGGCTCCGAGCGCCCCACCGCCGCCGCGACCTCGTCGAACCCGAAGCCGAACACCTCGCGCAGCACGAACACCGCCCGCTCCAGCGGGCTGAGCCGCTCAAGGAGCAGCAGGGCCGCCATGGAGACGGAGTCGGCGAGCTCCGCCGAGCGCGCCGGGTCCTCGTACGGGTCGTCCAGGAGCGGTTCGGGGAACCAGGGGCCGACGTACTGCTCGCGCCGCGCCCGCGCGGAGCGCAGCACGTCGATCGAGACGCGGGTCACCGCCGTCGAGAGGAACGCCTTGACCGAGTCGGGCCTGGTCGTCGAGGCGTCGAAGCGCAGCCACGTCTCCTGCACCGCGTCCTCGGCCTCGCTCACGCTGCCTAGGACGCGGTAGGCGATGGAGAAGAGCAGCGGCCGCAGCTCCTCGAACGCGTCGGCCTTGCTCACGCGTGCGCCTGTCCCGCCACGTAGTCGCCCGCGGGCCGCTGAGCGATGACATTGAGCCGGTTCGCCATGTTCATCATGGAGATCAGCAGTACGAGGGTGGTCAGCTGCTCCTCCTCGTAGTGCTTGGCGGCGTTCGCCCATACCTCGTCGCCGACCCCGCCCGCCGCGTCCGCGACCCGGGTCCCGTCCTCGGCGAGCGCCAGCGCCGCGCGCTCCGCCTCGGTGAAGACCGTGGCCTCGCGCCACACCGCCACGAGATTGAGACGCACGGCGCTCTCACCGGCGGCGGCGGCCTCCTTGGTGTGCATGTCGACGCAGGCGGCGCAGCCGTTGATCTGGCTGACGCGGAGCGCCACGAGCTCCTGGGTGGCGTCCGGCAGGGGGGACTGCTTGAGCGCCTTGTGGCAGGCCATGAAGTTCTTGAAGATCTTGCCCGCGGTGGGGCTCGCGGAGTAGTCGAGGCGTGCGTCCATGGTGTGCTCCTCAAGGGTTCGTCCGTGCCTACACCCTGGGGACGAGACGGCCGGGCCCCTTGTGACACGGGCGGATGTGACCTGCGTCTCCCGGGGGCGCGGTTCCCGCGGACGCCGCTCAGCGCGCCCCGTACACCGGCTGCGGCGCCGCCGCGTCGGCGAGGAGTCCCCGGGCTGTCTCCCCCGCCTCGGCCGGGGTCCAGCGGGCGCCCTTGTCGGCGGCCGGGCCCGGCCGCCAGCCCTCCATGACGGTGATGCGGCCCGCCTCAGCCTCGAAGACGCGTCCGGTGACGCCCCCGGACGCGGGTGAGCCGAGCCAGACGACGAGCGGCGACACGTTCTCCGGCGCCATCGCGTCGAAGCCGCCGTCCTGGGGCGCGGACATGGTGTCGGCGAAGGTCGTCTCGGTCATCCGGGTACGGGCGGCGGGGGCGATGGCGTTGACGCGCACTCCGTAGGAGGCCAGTTCGGCGGCGGCCACCAGGGTGAGGCCCAGTATCCCGGCCTTGGCCGCGCTGTAGTTGCCCTGCCCGACGCTGCCGTGCAGGCCCGCACCCGAGCCGGTGTTGACCACGCACGCGTGCGGCACGCGACCGGCCTTGGCCTCGGACCGCCAGTGCGCCGCCGCGTGCTTCAGGGGCAGGAAGTGGCCCTTGAGGTGGACGCGGAGCACGGCGTCCCAGTCCTCCTCGTCGAGGTTGACCAGCATCCGGTCGCGCAGGAACCCCGCGTTGTTGACGAGCGTGTCGAGACGGCCGTACGTGTCCAGGGCGGCCCGCACCAGCGAGGCGGCGCCGTCGGAGGTGGCGATGTCACCGCCGTGCGCGACCGCTTCGCCGCCCGCCGCGCGGATCTCCTGGACCACGTCGTACGCGGGGCCTCCCGGCCCTTTTGGCGCACCTGGACCGGCGGGGCCGCCCGCCGAACCGTCGGCCCGTACGCCCAGGTCGTTGACGACGACCCGGGCGCCCTCGGCGGCGTACGCGAGCGCGTGGGCACGGCCGAGGCCGCGGCCCGCTCCCGTGACGATCACGACGCGGCCCGCGCAGAGTCCGGAAGGCATCGACGTCATGGGCTGCCCCTTTCGTGGTGAGGGTTGTTCAGTGGTTGACCGGCGCTGCGTCGAGGAACGCGGGGCGTTCACCGCCGCCGTGCAGATGGAGCGCGGCGCCGCTGATGTATCCGGCGCGCCCGGAGGCGAGGAACACGCAGGCGTCGCCGACGTCGGAGGGGTCGGCGAGGCGGCCGAGCGGCACGGTCCTCGCCACCCGGGCGACGCCCTCCGCGTCGCCGTAGTGCAGGTGCGCGCTCTCGGTGCGGGCGAGCCCGAGCACGACGGTGTTGACGCGGACGGCCGGGGCCCATTCGACCGCCATGGTCCGGGCGAGGTTCTCCAGACCTGCCTTGGCCGCTCCGTAGGCCCCGCTGCCCGGCGAGGGGCGGCTGCCGCTGACGCTGCCGATCATCGTGATGCTGCCGCCGGTGGCCTGGGAGCGCATCACCTCGTACGCCGCGAGCGAGGCGTACAGCGGGGCGAGCAGGTTCAGTTCGACGATCCTGGCCTGGCGGGCGGGGGCGGTGTCGGCGAGCAGGCCGTAGGGCGTGCCGCCCGCGTTGTTGACGAGGGCGTCCACCGCGCCGTGAGCGGCGGCGACTTCACCGAAGAAGGCATGCGTGGCCGCCGCGTCGCGCAGGTCGAGCGGGCGGTACTCGGCGGTGGCGCCCGCCGCTTCGACCGGTTTCCCGGGCGGTCTGCGGGCGCAGACGACGACGCGGGCACCCGCGGCGAGGAAGCCGCGGGCGATACCGGCGCCGACGCCGCGGGTGCCGCCGGTGACGACGACCACCTGTCGGGTGTCAGTCATCGCTGCTACCTTTCCAACTAACAAATGTTTGGTTGAAGGCGTGTGGGTGAAAGGTAGCGGATCCTCTGATGTCTGTCTCCACCTCCGTCCCCGACGAGGGCGTGACCGTCGTGACGGTCGACTATCCGCCCGTCAACGCCCTGCCGGTGAAGGGGTGGTATGACCTGGCGGACGCCGTGCGCGCGGCAGGCCGCGACCCCGCCGCGCGCTGCGTCGTCCTGACCGCCGAGGGCCGGGGGTTCAACGCGGGCGTGGACATCAAGGAGATGCGGCGCGGCCCCGGCCACGGCGCGCTCATCGGCGCCAACAGAGGGTGCGCCGCCGCCTTCTCGGCGGTGTACGAGTGCGAGGTGCCCGTCGTCGCCGCCGTGCACGGCTTCTGCCTGGGCGGCGGCATAGGCCTGGTGGGCAACGCGGACGCGATCGTGGCGAGCGAGGACGCCACCTTCGGGCTGCCCGAGCTGGACCGGGGGGCGCTCGGCGCGGCCACGCATCTGGCCCGCCTGGTCCCGCAGCACCTGATGCGCGCCCTGTACTACACCTCGCGCACGGCGACCGCCGCCGAGCTGCGCGCGCACGGCTCGGTCTGGGAAGTGGTCCCGCGCGCCGGACTGCGGGCGGCCGCCCTCGGCCTGGCCCGGGAGATCGCCGCCAAGGACGGCACGCTGCTCCGCTTCGCCAAGGCCGCGATCAACGGCATCGACCCGGTCGACGTACACCGCAGCTACCGCTTCGAACAGGGCTTCACCTTCGAGGCGAATCTCAGCGGCCTGGCGGACCGCATCCGCGAGGACTTCGGCAGGCGAGAAGGGCAGGGACGAGAAGGGCGAGAA
>NZ_JASKYR010000568.1:0-4620 GCF_041028215.1 Streptomyces flavofungini | reverse complement strand
GTCGCGTACCTCGTCAGCCAGGCCCTGGAGCGCGGGGCCGAACACATCGAGCAGGTCTCCGTGCACCCCCGCGCCGCCCGCCAAGGCGTCGGCCGTGCCCTCATCGAGCACGTCGCGGCACGGGCCCGCGCCGAGGGCGGCGCCGCGCTCACCCTCACCACGTTCGCCGACGTCCCCTGGAACGCCCCGTACTACGCCCGTATCGGCTTCCGCCCACTCACGGAAGCCGAACTGACCCCCGCCCTGCGTGCCGTCCGCGCCCACGAGGCGGAGCTGGGCCTCGACCGGTGGCCGCGCCTCTGCATGCGCCGCGAGCCGGCCGGAGCCGGAGGAGCCGGAGCCTGAGCAAGAGTCGGAGCCTGAGCCGGAGCCCAGCCACCGGTCGCGGGCCCGGGATCACTCGCTGAACCGCTCCCGCAGCTCGACCTTGCGCACCTTCCCCGAGACCGTCATCGGGAAGGAGTCGAGGAGGCGCAGCGCGGCCGGGATCTTGTAGTGCGCGAGCCGCCCCTTGCAGAAGTCCTGGACCTCCTCCAGGGTCAGCGTCCCGCCGGGCTCCCGCAGGATGACGCAGGCGAGCGGCACCTCGCCGTACCGCTCGTGGGGCACGCCCACCACCTGGACGTCGGCGATCTTCGGGTGGCCGTACAGGAACTCCTCGATCTCGCGCGGGTACACGTTCTCGCCGCCCTTGATGATCATGTCCTTGATGCGGCCGACGATCTGGACGTACCCGTCATCGCGCATGACCGCGAGGTCACCGGTGTGCATCCAGCGGCCCGCGTCGATCACCTCGGCGGTCCGTTCCGGCTCGTCCCAGTAGCCGAGCATGACGCTGTAGCCCCGGGTGCACAGTTCGCCGGAGGTGCCGCGCGGCAGGGTGCCGCCGGTCACCGGGTCGACGATCTTCACCTCGATGTGCGGCAGGGTCCGGCCGACGGTGCCGGTGCGGCGCTCCAGGTCGTCGTCGCGGCGGGTCTGGAGGGAGACGGGCGAGGTCTCGGTCATGCCGTAGCAGATGGAGACCTCCTCCATGTGCATCTCGGCGACCACCCGCTTCATCACCTCGACGGGGCAGGGCGAGCCCGCCATGATCCCGGTGCGCAGCGAGCTCAGGTCGTACGTGGCGAAGTCGGCGAGGTTCAGTTCGGCGATGAACATGGTCGGCACGCCGTACAGCGAGGTGCACCGTTCCCGTTCGACGGCGTGCAGTGTGGCGACGGGGTCGAAGGACGGCGCCGGGATGACGACGCACGCGCCGTGGGAGGTGGCGCCGAGGTTGCCCATCACCATGCCGAAGCAGTGGTAGAAGGGCACGGGAAGACAGACCCGGTCCTGCTCGGTGTAGCCGACGGTGCGACCCACCCAGTAGCCGTTGTTGAGGATGTTGTGGTGGGAGAGCGTGGCCCCCTTGGGGAAGCCGGTGGTCCCCGAGGTGTACTGGATGTTGACCGGGTCGTCGCAGCTCAACTCGGCCTCGCGGGAAGCGAGTTCGTCCGGGGCGACGGCTTCGGCGGCGTCGAGCAGCGCGTCCCATGTGCCGTCCCCGATGTAGTGGACGTCGCGCAGCCCGGGACAGCGGGGCCGCACCTCCTCCACGAGCGCGCGGTAGTCGCTGCTCTTGTGCGCCTGCGAGGCGACGAGGACCGAGACCCCCGACTGGTTGAGCACGAACTCCAGCTCGTGCGCCCGGTACGCCGGGTTGATGTTCACCATGATCGCGCCGATCCGCGCGGTGGCGTACTGCACGAGCACCCACTCGGCGCAGTTCACCGCCCAGATCCCCACCCGGTCGCCCTTGGCGACGCCGCGGCCGAGGAACCCGCGCGCGAGCCGTGCGACGGCCTCGCCGAACTCGGCGTACGTCCAGCGGGTGCCCGCCGACACGTCCACGAGGGCGTCCCGGTCCGGCCAGGAGGCGATGGCCCGGTCGAGGTTGCGGCCGATGGTGTCGCCGAGGAGGGGGGTGTGGCTGGTGCCGTGGGCGTACGAGAGCGTGCTCATCGGAAGTCCTCCTCGCGGTACTCCGCGTCCGAGCCCGCGGCGGTCGCCTCGCGCAGTTCGATGCGGCGGATCTTGCCGGACACGGTCTTGGGCAGGACGCCGAACTCGATGCGGCGCAGCCGTTTGTACGGGGCGAGCGTCGCCCGGGAGTGCTCGAAGAGCAGTTTGGCCGTGCCGGGGCCGGGCTCGAACCCCTCGGCGAGCACCACGTACGCCTTGGGGACGGCGAGCCGCACGGCGTCCGGGGCGGGGACCACGGCGGCCTCGGCCACCGCCTCGTGTTCGAGCAGCGCGCTTTCCAGCTCGAACGGGGAGATCTTGTAGTCGGAGGCCTTGAAGACGTCGTCGCTGCGGCCGACGTAGGTGATGTAGCCCTCGGCGTCCCGCGCGCCGATGTCGCCCGTGCGGTAGTAGCCGCCCGCCATCGCCTCGGCGGTGCGCTCGGGATCGCCGTGGTACCCGGCCATGAGGCCGACGGGGTCGGTACCGAGGTCGAGGGAGATCTCGCCCTCGTCGGCGCCCGGTTCACCGGTGACCGGGTCGAGGAGGACGACGCTGTAGCCGGGCGTCGGACGGCCCATGGAGCCGGGTTTCAGCGGCTGGCCCGGCGAGTTGGCGACCTGTACGGCCGTCTCGGTCTGCCCGAAGCCGTCGCGGATGGTGACGCCCCAGTCGCGCCGCACCTGCTCGATGACCTCGGGGTTCAGCGGCTCGCCCGCGGCGACGACCTCGCGCGGCGGGGTGCGGAGCTGGGTCAGGTCGGCCTGGATGAGCATGCGCCATACGGTCGGCGGCGCGCAGAACGAGGTCACCCCTGCGCGGTCCATCTCCGCCATGAGCCGCCCCGCGTCGAAGCGGGAGTAGTTGTGGATGAACACCGTGGCCTCGGCGTTCCACGGCGCGAACAGGTTCGACCAGGCGTGCTTGGCCCAGCCCGGCGAGGAGATGTTGAGGTGGACGTCGCCGGGCTTGAGGCCGATCCAGTACATCGTCGCCAGATGGCCCACGGGATACGACACATGGGTGTGCTCGACGAGTTTGGGGCGCGCGGTGGTGCCGGAGGTGAAGTAGAGCATCAGGGGGTCGTCGGCGCGGGTGACGCCGTCGGGCTCGAAGGTGTCGGGGGCGTCGTCGGCACCGCCGTACGGCACCCAGCCCTCCGGATCTCCCCCGCCGACCACGATCCGGGTGTAGTCGCCGGGCACGTCGTCGAACTTCGCCGTGTCCTCGGGGCGCACGACGACGTGGCGGGCCCGGCCGCGGTCGACGCGGTCGCGGAGGTCGGCGGGGCCGAGCAGCGGGGTCGCCGGGATGACGACGGCACGCAGCATCATCGCGGCGAGGGCGATCTCCCAGAGCTCGGTCTGGTTGCCGAGCATCACGATGATGCGGTCACCGGCCCGTACACCCTGCGCGCGCAGCCAGTTCGCGGCCCGGTTGGAACGGGCGGCGAGGTGCGCGAAGGAGTGGCGGACCTCCGTGCCGTCCTCCTCGACGATGTGCAGGGCGGTCCTGTCGTTGCCGTCCGCGATGACGTCGAACCAGTCGAGCGCCCAGTTGAAGCGCTCGGGCCGCGGCCAGGCGAAGCCCTCGTGGGCGGCGGCGTAGTCCTCCCGGTGCCGCAGCAGGAAGTCCCGTGCGGTACGGAACTGCTCCGTGGCGCCGGTTCCGGTCGTCGTCATACGCACCCCTGCTTCGTCACGTGGCTTCAGCCGTACTCATTGCTGAACGCTGGCTGCCATCGTGTAATTCGTGATGAGGGTCTCACCACCCCCGAACGGGGGTGTCGCGAGGTGAAAGGGCGGGCGCGTGGCGGCTGACGGCGGCGAGACGGTGGAGATGCGGACCGCTCTGCTGCGGCTGCGCCGCGGCACGGGCCTCCCGGTGGCCTTCGGCGGACTGCTCGAAGGGCAGCGGCACGTGCGGATCGGGGAGCTGGTCGGTACGGGGACGCGGGCGCTGTGCGGCCTCGCGGTCTCCTCGGGCAACGGCCTCGGCGGCAAGGCGGTCGCCCTGTCACGGCCGTGCGCCGTCACCGACTACAGTGTCTCGCGGCACATCAGCCACGAGTACGACGCGGCGGTCGAGGCGGAGGGCCTGCGGTCGGTGCTCGCGGTGCCGGTGGTGGTGCGCCGCCGGGTGCGCGGTGTCCTGTACGGGGCGCTGCGCTCCGCCCAGCCGCTCGGCGACCGCACTCTGGCCGCGGCGGTGGCGGCGGCGCGGGACGTCGAACAGGCGCTGGTGGTCCGCGACGAGGTGCGGTCCCTGCTGGCGGCGGCGCGGGAGCCGGTCGCGGGCCCCGGGGCCTGGGAGCAGGTCCGCGAGGCCCACGGGGCGCTGCGCGGCCTTGCCCCGCGGATCGTGGACCCCGCGCTGCGGGCCGAACTCCTCGCGGTCTGCGGCCGCCTGGAATCGGCGGCGGTCCCTCCCGCCGACCGCCCCCACGCGGTCCGGCTGGCCCCGCGCGAGGTGGACGTACTGGTGTGCGTGGCGGCGGGCGTCACGAACGCGGTGACGGCGGAGCGGCTGGGCCTCCGGCCGGAAACGGTCAAGGGCTACTTGCGCGCCGCCATGCGGAAGCTCGGCGCGCACACGCGGATGGAGGCGGTGGTGGCG
>NZ_JASKYR010000567.1:0-5708 GCF_041028215.1 Streptomyces flavofungini | reverse complement strand
CAGCTGGCCGCCCTGCGCGCCGATCCCGGCCGCCTGATCCCCACGGCGGTCGAGGAGCTGATGCGCTACGACACCCCGCTCCAGCTCTTCGAACGCTGGGTGCTCGACGACATCGAGATCGACGGCACGACGATCCCGCGCGGGTCCGAACTAGCACTCCTGTTCGGTTCCGCCAACCATGACCCGGCCGTCTTCGACCGCCCCGGCACCCTCGACATCGCCCGCCGGGACAACCCCCACATCTCCTTCAGCGCGGGCATCCACTACTGCATCGGTGCGCCCCTGGCCCGCATCGAACTGGCCGCCTCGCTCGCGGCCCTCCTCCGCAGGGCGCCGAAGCTGCGGCTCGCGGCCGAGCCCCGCCGCAAGCCGAACTTCGTCATCCGGGGGTTCGAGGAGCTCCTGGTGGAGGTCTGAGTGGCCGCACCCGCTCACCGGGGCAGCGTCAGCCCCCAGGCCTCCGGGCGGACCGTCCAGGTCCTGGTGCGGACGGGGCCCGCCACCACCGCGTCGGCGCGGTAGCGGAAGTCCGCCCCCGACACCGTCACGGTCCTGGCCCGTACCCGCAGCGGGGCCGCCTCCGCGCCGACCGAGGAGGGCCGCACCTCGACCTGCGCGAGCCCGCCCGCGCCCGCGGTGACACGGACGCCCGCGACCGGCTGGTCCAGGTCGACCAGGGTGACGCCGTCCGCCTCCACCCGCAGCCGCGCGGGCCCCGGCACCGGCGCCGCCGCCACCCGCGCCGGGCGGGCGGCGAGCGTGCGGACGAAGGACTGGCAGGTCCGCAGCCAGGCGTGGCCCTCGACGGAGGCCGTGGCGTCGACGGGCCCGTCCGGGCGCCCGGCGGCCGACGCGCCGACCGGCGGAATCCGCAGATCGCCCAGGACGACCCCGTCGCTCTCGTCGACGAGCAGATCCAGCCGCCGCTCGGCCCCTTCGAGGACCGTACGGGCCGCCGCGACGGCACCCGTGGGCACGCCGAGCGACCGCGCCAGCGTCTGTGAGGCCCCTACCGGAACCAGCGAGAGCGCGGCCCCGCCGAGCCCCCGCTCCCGGTGCAGCGCACCCACGGCGCGCAGCAGCGCGCGGTCGTCGCCGACCACGACGAGACGGCGCGCACCCCGTCTGGCCAGGGCTTTCGTAAAGTCTTCCGGACCCTCGGGCAGGCAGGTACGGATGGCCGCGCCCGCTCCGAGTACGTCCTTCGCGATCCGTACCGACTCACCGTCCGTGCGGCGGGCGACCGGGTCGATGACGACTAGCAGCTGGTCGCGAGCCGACAACGTACGCCCCTTTGCAGAGTCCTCGGGTAGCATCTTTGTGCAAGAGCCCCTTGCGCTATTGCGCCAGGGGCTTCGTCTATTCCGGGGCAGCATCCAAGGCACACCCATACGGCGGCTACGGCCCCCAGACCTTGGACATGCCCCGCCCGGAAGGGGTGTACGCCTGTGCCCGCACTTGTGCTGCTCGGTGCTCAGTGGGGTGACGAAGGCAAGGGAAAGGCCACTGACCTGCTCGGTGGCTCGGTGGACTATGTGGTGCGCTACCAGGGCGGCAACAACGCCGGCCACACGGTAGTCGTGGGCGATCAGAAGTACGCCCTCCACCTCCTCCCTTCCGGGATTCTCTCCCCGGACTGCGTGCCTGTCATCGGTAATGGAGTCGTCGTCGACCCGTCTGTCCTGCTCTCCGAGCTGAGCGGTCTGAACGAGCGCGGCGTCGACACGTCGAAGCTGCTGATCAGCGGCAACGCGCACATCATCACGCCGTACAACGTGACCGTCGACAAGGTGACGGAACGGTTCCTCGGCAAGCGCAAGATCGGCACGACGGGCCGTGGCATCGGTCCGACCTACGCCGACAAGATCAACCGCACCGGTATCCGGGTGCAGGACCTCTACGACGAGTCGATCCTTCAGCAGAAGGTCGAGGCGGCGCTCGAGCAGAAGAACCAGCTCCTGACGAAGGTGTTCAACCGCCGCGCGATCGAGGCGGAGCAGATCGTCGAGCAGCTCCTTGAGCACGGCGAGAACATCAAGCAGTACGTCGCTGACACGACGCTGATCCTGAACAACGCGCTCGACGAGGACAAGGTCGTCCTCTTCGAGGGCGGCCAGGGCACGCTCCTGGACGTCGACCACGGCACGTACCCCTTCGTCACCTCCTCGAACCCGACCGCGGGCGGCGCCTGCACGGGTACCGGCGTGGGCCCGACGAAGATCAGCCGCGTCATCGGCATCCTGAAGGCGTACACGACGCGTGTCGGCGCGGGCCCGTTCCCGACGGAGCTGTTCGACAAGGACGGCGAGGCGCTCCGCACCATCGGCGGCGAGCGCGGCGTCACCACCGGCCGTGACCGGCGCTGCGGCTGGTTCGACGCGCCGATCGCCCGCTACGCGACCCGCGTCAACGGCCTGACGGACTTCTTCCTCACCAAGCTGGACGTCCTCACGGGCTGGGAGCAGATCCCGGTCTGCGTCGCGTACGAGATCGACGGCAAGCGCGTCGAGGAGCTCCCGTACAACCAGACGGACTTCCACCACGCGAAGCCCGTCTACGAGTACCTCCCCGGCTGGTCCGAGGACATCACCAAGGCCAAGACCTTCGCCGACCTGCCGAAGAACGCGCAGGGCTACGTGAAGGCCCTGGAGGAGATGTCCGGCGCCCCGATCTCCGCGATCGGCGTGGGCCCGGGCCGCACGGAGACGATCGAGATCAACTCGTTCATCTAGGCGGTATGACCTGGGGCCCCGTGCCTCGGGCTCGCTCGAAGGGGTGGGTCGCGCTGAAGTGCGACCCACCCCTTCGGCATGCTTTGCCATGCTGCGGGCATGGCAGCGAGCGGCGTTACGGTGGGCGGGCATCGCCGTCATGTCCGAGCGAGGAGCAGGCCGATGAGCGCGCAGCCGGTGGAGCCGAGCAGGCCGACGGTCACGTATCAGCAGCTGAGTGAGTACGCCCAGGAGTTCGCCTCGAACCCGGGCAACGACCACATCAGCAAGCTCCGGGACTACCCGCGCATGGGCGTGCCCGTCTACATCATCATCGACCCCCGCGACGGCACGGTCACTGTGCACTCCGACCCGGACACGTCAGCCGGTGAGCCGCGCTATGCCGACGCGCGCAGCTACAAGTTCGGCGACCTCGTGCAGGTGGGCATCTGGTCGATCGACACCGGCACGTTCCCCCGCTACCGATCCAGGTAGGGAGAGAGGAACAAGGCCCAGGCCAAGGAAGGGCGGAACCGGGGTGCCGCTGCGTGCCCGTCGCTCGACCCCGCCCCGCCCCGTCCTCCCCGCAGATGCGCAAGCCCTCCGGGGTCGCGCACGGGAGGTGGCCGTGGGTATGGATGACGGCCAGGCCGTTGCCCCTGGCGTAGGCGAGGAAGCTGGAGGCCAGGGAGTCGGCGGGGGGCTGGCCGTAGGTGTAGGCGTACTCGATCTCGCGGTAGGGGTAGCCGCTCCTGCCGAGGTGCTCGGCGGAGGGCGCCCGGCCGTCGAGGGTGAGGCGGTGCAGGCCCTTCAGGCCCTCGGCCGCGCGGAGTTCGCTGTAGCCGATCGCGCCGGGGACGCGGCGCACGGCGTCCAGGACCTGGTCCGTGGAGTCCAGCTCGCAGCGCGTCACCGGCACCGAGCGGTCGTTCCTGGACAGGCAGTCGTTGGACGAGGCCTTGATCTCGAAGGCGCCGCCCAGGACGCGGCGCTGGAGGGTGTCCCGCGTCCCCGAGCTCGACCCCCGGCTGACCAGGACCACCGGCAGGTCGGGGCCGCCCAGCTCCTTCCAGTTGCGGACCCCGCCCCGGTAGACGCGGCGCACCTGCGGCAGCGTCAGGTTCGTCAGCCGCACGCGGTCGTTCAGGACCAGCGCGAAGACGGAGACGGCCACCCGCGTCTCCGCCAGGCGCGGGAAACCGTCCGACTTCGGGCCGTCCGAGAAGGTGAGCACGGGCGGTGAGCCCTTCGCCCGGCCGCCGCCGCCCGTGGCCTTCTTGCCCTCGTCGTCCAGCTCCCGCACCCCCGCCGCGCTCCCGTGCGCGGCGACCGTGATGTCCGAACCCGGGCAGTCGTCCTCGTACTTGTCCGCCATCTCCTCGGCGACGGGCGCGAACGCCGTGGAGCCGAGCACCGTCAGCTCTCCCGTCGCGCACTCGATCGGCGGCGGGTCGTCGTCGCGCAGCACGATGATCGTGGCGAGCGTGATGACGGAGAGGGTGAGCAGGACGGTCAGGAGGCGGGCGGGGCGGGAGAGCAGCGGCGGCTTGTCGTCGGGCGTGGTCGAGCGGTTGGGCTGGACCTCGCCCGCCTGGAGGCCGCCCGAGACGATGATCTCGCCGCCGACCGGGCCGCCGGTGAGCAGGACCAGGAGCTTGTAGTGCTGGCCCCGGTTGAGCGGCACGCGCGGGATGTGCAGGGTGCTGCCCTCGTAGCGCAGACCCGCGCCCGGCGTGAAGTGCTCCATCAGATGGTCGGCACCGGCCGGGGCGGTCACCGCGAGGCCGCGTACGGTGCGGCTGGAGAAGACGGCGGTCAGTCCGTGCAGGGTGCGCCCCGTGTAGTCGGCGTCGGAGACGGACTGCGAGCCGTCGTTCTCCACGCGGAGCAGGACGAGCGTGGCGTCGGACATCTCGGGCGTCTCGTCGAAGAGCCCGAGGCGCGCGTTGGCGCCGCCCGTACGGACGTTGTCCCCTATGGCGGTGTCCATCTGGACGCGGTAGCCGATGCGCTTGCGCCGGGGGACGCGGCGTTCGTACCAGAGCGCCCCGACCGTGGCGAGCAGGCCGAGGACCGCCGTGAGCACGGCGATGGTGTTCTCCGTGCTCAGCCACTCCATGACCACTCCATGAGCGGTGACGGTAGGGGGCCGGGCGGTCGGTCCTGGCCGCCTTCGCCGGTACGTCGGCGACTGTTCGCCGCCGGTTCAGCTCACCGGGGCCCCGGCGGGGTCAGCCCTCCTTGTCGAAGGTCAGCTCGCCCGAGCCGTCCGTGTTGGCGCGGCGCAGCTTTCCGTTGCCGAGGATCGTCACGACGCTCGGCTTTCCGGGCGTGCAGGCCGACATGGGCTCGCCGACGGTGATCTCGGTGCCGCCGAAGTGGAGCCGCTCGTCGGAGGCGGACTCCAGCTTGCCCTGGAAGACGCAGTGGTAGGTGCTGCCGTCCTCCATCGGGCCCTCCGCGACCATGGACAGGGTCGTGTCCCCGGTCTCGCCCTGCTGGAGCGTGAGGCGGCGGGTGTGGTGGCCCTTGTCGTTGTCGAGGCCGCCGGACCAGGTGCCCAGGTACTTGTCGGGGACCGCGCCCTCGTCCGCCGACGGTGAGGGGCCGGGTGTGCTCGGACCCGGCGTGGGTGAGGTGGGCCCCGGCGTCTTCGGTCCGCTGCTCACGGAGTTCTTGGCGTCGTCGTTCTTCTTGTCGGTGCCCTCGCCGTTCATGACCGCGTAGACCGTGCCGCCCGCGCCTATCGCCACTATCAGCGCCACGACGATCAGCGCCGCCGTCGAACGTCCGCTGCGGCGCGGTGGCTCGGGTGGTCCGAGCGGTACGTACGGTCCCGGGCCGTAGGGCGACGGGGCCGGGGGGCTGCTGCTGGGGGTAGCCGTATCCCGGGGTGCCGGGCCGCTGCTGCGGATAGCCGTACGCCGGGGCGCCGGGCGGCGCGGGCGTGTGCGGCGGGGCCTGGCCGGAGACCATGGTGGGCAGGTGGTCCAGGGG
>NZ_JASKYR010000566.1:0-6297 GCF_041028215.1 Streptomyces flavofungini | reverse complement strand
GATCGCGGCGGAGTTCGCGCGGCTCGGCGCCGATCTCGTCATCGCGGGCCGCCGGGCGGACCGGCTCGACGCCGCCCGCGCCGAACTCGCCGCGCTCGGCGGGCGGGTGACGGCGGCGGAGTGCGACATCCGGGACGCCGMACGCGTCGCCGCCCTCTTCGCTACGGCGGCGGAGGCGTACGGACCSCCGGACGTCCTCGTGAACAACGCCGCCGCCAACTTCCCCGTACCCGCCGAGGACATGTCCCCCAACGCCTGGCGCGCGGTCGTGGACACCACGCTCACCGGAACCTTCCTCATGACGCGCGAGTTCGCCCGCCGCCATCTGGCCGCGGGCACCCCCGGCTCGGTCATCGACGTCGGCGCGTCGTACGCCTGGACGGGCGGACCCGGTTTCGCGCACAGCGCGGCGGCCAAGGCGGGGGTGAAGAGCCTGGTGGAGACGCTCGCCGTGGAGTGGGGCCCCTACGGCATCCAGGTCAACGGCCTGGTCCCGGGACTGATGCCGCACGACGACATGACGCCCGGCATCCGCGACAACCTCGCCCGGGCGGAGGGTGCGGCGGCCGGTGAGGTCGCCCGCCGGTACGCCGAACGGCAGCCCGCTCTGCGCGTCGGCCTGCCCCGCGAACTCGGCTGGGCCGCCACCTTCCTGGCCTCGCCGTACGCCCGCTTCATCACCGGCCACACCCTGGTGGTCGACGGCGCGAACTGGCAGCGCCGCGCGCTGGTGAACCCGCCGGTGACGACCGTGCGCGCCCAGCTGGGGCGCGGCCCGTTCGCGGGGTGAGCGGGACCCGGAGCCCTCACTTCCCCTCGAACGACGCCGAGCGGCCCGCGCCCTTCGCCCCGTACCCCTCCCGCGAGTCCTCCGAGGTCAGAGTGATCGCCGCGTTCATCGCCACCCGGTCGAGGGCGTCGGCCATCCCCGCGTCGGCGTACGCGTCGATGCCGCGCTTGATGCCCCGCACGGCCAGCGGGGCGTTCGCGGCGATCTCCGCGGCCACCGCGCGGGCGGTCCGGTCCAGGTCGGCCGGGGGCACCACCTGTTGCAGCAGCCGCAGCCGCTCCGCCGTCGCCGCGTCGATACGGCGCCCGGTGAGCGCGAGGAGCTTGGCCCAGCCCGCGCCCGCCTCGCGCGCGACGCGCAGGTCGCCGCCCGCGTCGACGGCCACGCCGAGCGAGGCCTCGGGGAGCGCGAAGACCGCGTCGTCCGCCGCGATCCGCACGTCCGCCATGAGCGCCAGCTCGAACCCGAAGCCCAGGCAGTACCCCTGGACGGCGGCGACCACCGGCTGCGGAAGCCCGGCGAAGGCCCGGAAACGCTCATGGACCCAGCGCAGGGCCTCGTAGTAGCTGTGGACCCGCTCGGCGCCCGAGCGGCCCGTGACCGCGCCCCCGGGGGCGGTGATGTCGATCCCGGCGCAGAACGCCCGCCCCTCCGCCCTCAGCAGGACCGCCCTGACCGAGTCGTCGAAGCGGATGCGGTCGGCGAACAGGCCGAGCTGCCGCGTGGACTCCCAGCTCCACGCGTTCAGCTTGCGCGGGCGGCAGAGCGTGAGAACGCCGAGCCCGTCCTCGACGTCGAGGCGCAGCCGCTCCTCACCCTCCGCGATGTCCGTGCCGATCGTGTCGATCATCCGCGCCTCGGCCCCCTCACCGGGTGAAGAGCTCGAAGCCCACCGCCGGGCGGCCGCCGAACCGGGGGGCGAGCGCCCGGGCATTGCCCGTGAGGAACGAGCGGCAGTACTTCTCGGGGTCCTCGTCCGTCAGCGCCTGGATGTAGGTGCGGTGTTCGAGGAGTGAGGCCACGGAACGGTCGAGCCCGGCCGTGGCGTCCGCCGCGTGCGTGGGCGTCGAGGAACCCGCGACGGCCACCCAGCGCACGCCGTCCCAGGGTTCGAGCCCCTGCTCCCCGATCAGCTCGGGGAAGATCCAGCGGTTGCCCGCGTCCGCGGCGGCGTCGAGCGTGGCCCGGCCCACCGCCACGTGATCCGGGGTGTTCCAGGCGACGCCGCCCCAGGTGTCCCGGTGGTTGAGGGTGATGACCAGCTCGGGCCGGTGTCTGCGGATCGCCGCGGCGATGTCCCTGCGCAGCGCCGTGCCGTACTCGATCACGCCGTCTCTGTGGTCGAGGAACTCCACCGTCCCGACGCCGACGACGGCCGCACTGGCCCGCTGCTCGCGCTCGCGCAGCGGCGCGCAGGTCGCGGGGTCGAGGGTGTCGATGCCCGCCTCGCCACGGGTGGCCAGGACATAGGCGACCTCGCGCCCGCCGTCCGTCCAGCCCGCGATCGCGGCGGCGCAGCCGTACTCCAGGTCGTCCGGGTGGGCGACGACGGCCAGCGCCCGCCGCCAGTCCTCTGGCATGGGGGCGAGCTGCGCGGGCGCCGCGGCCTCGGCCGCCGTCTGTGACTCCGTCATGTCGGCAGCGTAGTCGGGGGGTAGGACAATGGACCGTCGCCGGCCCGTCGTCACACCTCCCCGCGGACCATCGCGAGCAGCCGGTCGAGGACCCTCGGGCCGCCGACCCGGAGCCCGTCGTGCTCGAACTCGTCGGTGACCCAGGTGCGCAGGCCCCGGATCGAGTCGGCAGTGCGCAGCGAGTGTTCCGTGTCGACATACAGGTCGTCGTGGTAGACCGCCGCGGCGGCGGGCACCTCGTTCGCCGCGAGGCGGTCCAGGTCGTACAGGCGCGGCCAGTCGGTGCGCGCGGCGAGCAGGTCGGCCGTCTCGCGCAGCGGGCGGAGCGCCGGGTCGGTGTCGAACATCCAGCGCTGCACGGCCTCTCCGGTGAACCGCAGCGGCTCGTCGCCCGCCAGGGTCTTCGCCGCGTCGAACTCCGGGAACTCGGCGCGCACCCGCTCGGCCGCCCAGGCGGTGGGCCGCCCGCCCTGCCCGTAGATCGACTCGTGCAGGACGGCGTACAGCGGGCCCGCGGCGTACGAGAGCACCGCCTGCACGCTCTCCTGGAAGGCGTCGGAGAGCGCCGGGCCCGCGGGGGTGCGCACGAAGGCGTCCTCAAGGAGGTAGTGCAGCCGGTGGCTGCCGTCGGCGCCGCCCAGCAGGATGCCGAGAGACTGGAAGGCCTCGACGGTGAGCCGGTAGCCGCCGTTCAGGACCGGCTCGTGCTCGGCGACGTACGCGGCGACGCGCCGGGCACGCTCCACGTCCTGCGGATAGCGGGCGTAGTGCGCGGCGGTCTTGCGGGCCATGCGCGGGTAGGCCGCGCGGTAGACGTCGTCGGCGTGGCCGTCGAGCGTGGGCAGGCCGCCGGTGATCAGTGCGGCCGTGAGGCCCTCGGGCGCCGCCGAGAGGTAGTGCGTGGCGCAGAACCCCCCGAAGCTCTGGCCGAGGACGGTCCAGGGGGCGCCGCCGGTGACCTCGGAGCGGATCGCCTCGCAGTCGCGGACGATGGAGTCGGCACGGAAGTGCGCGAGGTAGTCGGCCTGCTCGCGGGGGCCGCCGCGCAGGGGGAGCGTCTGGCGGTTGGCGGGCGTGGAGCTTCCGGTGCCGCGCTGGTCCAGGAGGAGGACCCGGTGGTCCTCCAGGGCGCGGCCCAGCCAGGACTCCTTGCCGTGGAAGCGGGTGGCGCCGAAGCCGGGACCGCCCTGGAGGTAGACGAGCCACGGCAGGTCCTCGCCGCCGCGGGCCGCGGGGACGACCTCGCGGGCGAACAGTTCGATCCGCTCCCCCGCCGGATCGTCGTGGTCCAGCGGCACGCCGAAGCGGCGGTCGGTGAGGACGACTCCTGGCTGGCGGTAGGTGACGGTCACGGCTGCTCCTGAACGGGGTGGGGCGGGCGACGGCCCCGCCGCGGCGGCACGGGTGCGGATCTCCGCCCGGGTACGGATCTTGGCGCCCCCAGTCCAGCACACCCGCCCGGCCGCCGGACCGCCGGGCGGCATCCCCGGCAGCGGCACGGCGTCCCCGGAACCCGTACCGCCCTCGGAACCCGTACTGACCGCGCCCCCGCGTACGCTGCACCCATCCGAAGATCGGCGAGGAGGAACCAGCGATGCGTGTCGCCCTGTTCCTGACCTGTGTCAACGACACGCTCTATCCGGAAACGGGCCGAGCGGTGGTGAGACTGCTGACCAGACTCGGGGTCGAGGTCGACTTCCCGGCAGCGCAGACCTGTTGCGGTCAGGCGCACTACAACACCGGTTACCGCCACCAGGCGGAGCCGCTCGCCCGGCACTTCTCCGATGTCTTCGGCGACGAGGCCTATGACGCGATCGTGACGCCCTCCGGGTCCTGCGGGGCGATGGTGCGCGAGCTGTACCCGCGCATGGGCGAGCGGGCGCGGGCGGAGGGCCGGGGCGACGGGCTCGCGCGGACGCTGGCGCCGGTGGTCCCCAGGACGTATGAGCTGACCGAGTTCCTGGTGGACGTCCTCGGGGTCACGGACGTCGGCGCGTACTACCCGCACACCGTCACCTACCATCCGACCTGCCACGGCCTGCGCTCCCTCGGCCTCGCCGACCGGCCGACGCGGCTGCTGCGGGCGGTCGAGGGGCTGGAGCTCGTGGAGCTGCCGGGCGCCGAGGAGTGCTGCGGCTTCGGCGGCACCTTCGCGGTGAAGAACTCCGATGTCTCGGCGGCCATGGGCGCGGACAAGGTCCGGCACGCCGAGTCCACAGGCGCCGATGTGCTCTGCGCCGCGGACAACTCCTGTCTGATGCACATCGGCGGCACGATGACGCGGCTGCGCACGGCCCTGCGTCCGGTCCACATCGCGGAGATCCTGGCGAGCACGGAGGAGGAGCCCCTGTCATGAGCGGCGGCACATTTGTCGGCATGCCCGCGTTCCCGGCCTTCCCGAAGGCCGCGCACGAGGCGGTGGGCAACTCCACGCTCCGCGCCAATCTGCGGCACGCCACCCACACCATCCGCGACAAGCGGGCCCGCGCCGTCGCCGAGCTGGACGACTGGGCGGAGCTGCGCGAGGCGGGCAGGCGCATCAAGGACGAGACGCTGCGCCATCTCGACCATTATCTGGAGCAGTTGGAGGAGTCGGTCGTCCGGGCGGGCGGCACCGTGCACTGGGCGGTCGACGCCGCGGAGGCGAACCGCATCGTCGCCGACCTCGTCAAGGCGACCGGCGAGAGCGAGGTCGTCAAGGTCAAGTCGATGGCCACGCAGGAGATCGGGCTGAACGAAGCGCTGGAGGCCGAGGGCATCCACGCCTACGAGACCGATCTCGCCGAGCTGATCGTGCAGCTCGGCAAGGACCGGCCCTCGCACATCCTGGTCCCGGCCATCCACCGCAACCGCGGCGAGATCCGCGACATCTTCCGCGCGGAGATGGGCGCGTGGGGGCGCCCCGCCCCGGACGGACTCACCGACTCCCCCGCCGAGCTGGCGGAGGCGGCGCGGCTGCATCTGCGCGAGAAGTTCCTCCGCGCCAAGGTGGGCATCTCCGGGGCGAACTTCATGGTGGCGGAGACCGGCACCCTGGTCGTCGTGGAGTCGGAGGGCAACGGCCGGATGTGCCTCACCCTGCCCGAGACGCTGATCTCCGTGGTGGGCATCGAGAAGGTGGTTCCGACCTGGCGTGACCTGGAGGTGTTCCTCCAGACCCTGCCCCGCTCGTCGACGGCCGAGCGGATGAACCCGTACACGTCCATGTGGACGGGCACCACGGACGCCGGGACGGCGGACGGCCCGCGCGCCTTCCACCTGGTCCTGCTCGACAACGGCCGCACCGACACCCTCGCCGACGAGGTCGGCCGCCAGGCGCTGCGCTGCATCCGCTGCTCGGCGTGTCTCAACGTCTGCCCGGTGTACGAGAGGGCGGGCGGGCACGCGTACGGCTCGGTGTACCCGGGACCGATCGGCGCGATCCTGAGCCCGCAGCTCCGGGGCACGGGGAGCGAGATCGACGCCTCCCTGCCGTACGCGTCCTCGCTCTGCGGCGCCTGTTACGAGGTGTGTCCGGTGGCCATCGACATCCCCGAGGTCCTCGTGCATCTGCGGGAGCGGGTGGTGCAGGGCGGCGAGGTCACCCGGCGCGGGGCGAAGGTGACGCTGAAGCCCGCCAAGGGGCACGCGGCGGAGCGGGCGGCGATGCGCGCGGCGGGGTTCGCCTTCGCCCGGCCAGGGGCGCTGCGGGCGGGCCAGCGCCTGGCGTCGCGCACCCGGCGCTTCCATCCGCGGACCCTGCCGGGGCCCGGCAGGGCGTGGAGCGCGGCGCGGGATCTGCCGGAGGTGCCCGCGGAGCCGTTCCGTGACTGGYGGGAGCGGACGAGGGSSGGCMCSRCSGMGCGCCTCGCCGCCCGCTCCGCCGCGTGCCCC